>CANFZJ010000387.1 GCA_947451445.1 Comamonadaceae bacterium | reverse complement strand
ATTTCGACGGTTTTACGCTGCTGGAGGTGACCATCAAAACCGGCCGCACCCACCAAATTCGCGTGCACTTGGCCAGTGAAGGCTTTCCGATCGCCGGAGACGACAAATATGGCGACTTCGAAGCCAACAAAGCCTTGCAGAAACAAGGTCTGAAACGCATGTTTCTGCACGCCTGGCGCTTGCAGCTCACACACCCCGGAAGCCATGAAAGCCTGGAGCTGAACGCCGCACTGCCTGCCGAATTGCAACGTTTCGTAGCCCAGGCTGCGGAACACAGCGGTAACTGAGTGGATAACACCGCCCATTTACAGCCCATAACGAATCGGCAATGATGCCGTAACCTTTAGCTACCTGCTACATTTTGGGCTTATGGCCGCAGTTGCACCCTTCACCAAAGACTCCACCACCGTTGCACTTCCCGGCCTGGGAAGGGTTCTGATCTCTGCTGGCAAGCTGGGGCAAAAATCAGCCGAAGACATTTACCGTAAGGCCCAAGCCAACCGCACCAGCTTTATTGCCGAGCTGATGGCGTCTGGGGCGGTATCAGCCTCGGATCTGGCACACACCATGTCCACCGCGTTCGCTGCGCCGCTGCTGGACATTGACGCTGTAGACCACGCTCGCCTGCCCAAAGACTTGTTGGATGGAAAAATTTGCCAGGCCTACCGGGTGGTGGTGCTGAGCAAACGGGCCAACCGCCTCATCGTCGCCACCGCCGACCCCTCCGACCAGGACGCGGCTGAAAAAATCAAGTTCTCCACCCAGCTGGGCGTGGACTGGATCATTGCAGAATACGACAAGCTGTCCAAACTAGTGGACTCCAACTCGGTATCGGCCAGTGAAGCCATGGGCAACATCATTGGCAATGATTTCGACTTTGACGACTCGGTCATCGGTGAAGCGGAAGAAGCCGCGGAGATCAATTCCAACGAGGTCGAAGACGCACCTGTCGTCAAGTTTTTGCACAAGATGCTGCTGGATGCCTATGGCATGCGCGCATCTGACCTGCACTTCGAGCCCTACGAACACAACTACCGCGTGCGCTTTCGTATTGACGGCGAACTGCGCGAAATCGCCTCGCCGCCCGTGGCGATCAAAGACAAGCTCGCATCACGCATCAAAGTGATCTCACGGCTGGATATTTCAGAAAAACGGGTGCCACAAGACGGCAAGATGAAGCTCAAAATCGGCCCTAACAGGGTCATCGATTTCCGCGTCAGCACCTTGCCCACGCTGTTTGGCGAAAAGATCGTGATCCGGATTCTGGACCCGAACAGCGCCAAATTAGGCATCGACGCACTAGGCTACGAGCCGGAAGAAAAAGAGCGGGTCATGCAGGCGATTGGCCGCCCTTACGGAATGGTGCTGGTGACCGGCCCCACGGGTTCGGGCAAAACCGTGTCGCTGTACACCTTTTTGAACCTGCTGAACAAACCCGGCGTGAATATCGCTACGGCGGAAGACCCGTCTGAAATCAACCTGCCCGGTGTCAACCAGGTCAACGTGAACGACAAGGCGGGCCTGACCTTCGCGGTAGCCCTTAAGTCCTTCCTACGCCAAGACCCCGACATTATCATGGTGGGCGAAATCCGCGATCTGGAAACCGCAGACATCTCCATCAAGGCCGCACAAACCGGGCACTTGGTGCTGTCCACACTGCATACCAACGACGCCCCGACCACTCTCACACGTATGCGCAATATGGGCATTGCGCCGTTCAATATTGCGTCCAGTGTGATTCTGATCACTGCCCAAAGGCTGGCCCGGCGCTTGTGCCCCATATGCAAAACTGTGCTCGACATTCCGCAAAAAGCGCTGCTGGATTCTGGCTTTGAACCCGAAGAACTCAATGGCACATGGAAGCCCTACGGCCCCGTCGGCTGCAATGCATGCAACAACGGCTACAAGGGCCGGGTAGGTATCTACCAAGTCATGCCTATTTCAGAGGAAATCCAGCGCATCATCCTGCGCGACGGCAGTGCGTTGGATATTGCAGAGCAAGCCAAGAGCGAAGGTGTACGCACCCTGCGCCAAGCCGGCCTGCACAAGGTCAAACTGGGCATGACCTCGCTGGAAGAAGTGCTGGCCGTCAGCAATGAATAGACGTTACGACCTACACCCTTCGCACACTGTGGCGCACCAGTTCACCGCGTGCGTGCTGTGCACGTCCTAAACAGACCCAAGGTATTCCATGGCAACAGCATCGCCCAGAGGCGTTAAAGAATTTGTTTTCGAGTGGGAGGGCAAGGACCGCCATGGCAAACAGGTGCGCGGAGAAACCCGCGCGGCAGGCATCAACCAGGTGCAGGCCTCGTTACGCCGACAAGGCGTCTTTCCCACCAAAATCAAACAACGCCGCATGCGCGGGGGCAAAAGCATCAAGCCCAAAGACATTGCCATCTTCACCCGCCAACTGGCCACCATGATGAAGGCCGGAGTACCGCTGTTACAGGCATTCGACATCGTGGGACGTGGCAACACCAATGCCAGCGTGACCAAGCTGCTCAACGATGTGCGCAGCGATGTGGAAACCGGTAGTTCGCTGAGTGGGGCGTTTCGCAAATTTCCCCTGTACTTCGACAGCCTGTATTGCAACTTGGTAGAGGCCGGCGAAGCCGCCGGTATTCTGGAGGCCTTGCTAGACCGGCTGGCGGTCTACATGGAAAAGACCGAAGCCATCAAATCCAAGATCAAGTCCGCCCTGATGTACCCCATCTCCGTGCTGGTGGTGGCATTTGTGGTCGTTGCCGTGATCATGATTTTCGTTATTCCGGCGTTCAAAGAGGTGTTCAGCAACTTCGGTGCCGATTTGCCCGCCCCCACACTAATGGTGATCGCCATCAGTGAGGTTTTTGTTAAATATTGGTGGCTTATATTTGGCAGCATCGGCGGCGGCCTGTACTTCTTCATGCAAGCCTGGCAGCGCAACGAAAAAATGCAGCATGTCATGGACCGCATCATGCTGAAAGCCCCTATTTTTGGTGTGTTGGTTGAAAAGTCCTGCATTGCCCGCTGGACACGGACCCTGTCCACCATGTTCGCTGCCGGTGTTCCGCTGGTGGAGGCCCTGGACTCCGTGGGCGGTGCATCTGGCAACTCGGTGTATGAAATCGCCACCAGCAAAATCCAGCAAGAAGTCTCCACTGGCACCAGCCTGACGACCGCCATGGGCAACACCAAGATATTTCCGTCCATGGTGCTGCAGATGTGCTCGATTGGCGAAGAATCCGGCTCCATCGACCACATGCTGGGCAAGGCAGCCGACTTTTACGAAGCCGAGGTAGATGACATGGTGGCAGGCCTGTCCAGCCTGATGGAACCCATCATCATCGTGGTGCTGGGCACCATCATCGGAGGCATTGTGGTGTCCATGTACCTGCCGATCTTCAAGCTGGGCCAAGTCGTCT
>CANFZJ010000386.1 GCA_947451445.1 Comamonadaceae bacterium | reverse complement strand
GGCTGCCAAAGTTGCCTTGGCCGTCGATCAGCGGGTAGCGCTGGCTGAAGTCTTGCGCCATGCGCACCAGCGCGTCGTAGGCTGCCTGGTCGCCGTGCGGGTGGAAGCGGCCCAGCACGTCGCCCACCACGCGAGCGCACTTGACGGGCTTGGCCCCGGTGGCCCCGTTGGTGCCGCCAAAGCCCAGGCCCATGCGCGACATGGAATACAGAATGCGCCGCTGCACCGGCTTTTGCCCGTCGGTCACGTCGGGAATCGCCCGGCCCTTGACCACGCTGAGGGCGTATTCGAGGTAGGCGCGCTGGGCGTAGCTGGCCAGACTCAGACCGTCGTCTTCGATGGGGGCATCGATGGCTGGCGGTGGTGGTGGCGGGTCTTGCGGTAGATCCAGTTCGGGTTGGTCGTTCATGGGCTAAAAGAAATCAGTACAAAAAGAATGCGGCCACAAAGGCACGCAGATTCAAGGCAGCAAAGTATTGCTTTGTGGCATGTTGCCGCGTCCGCTAGCACCACCGTTCAGCTCCATGCGCACACGGGTGGGCTGGCGGCGCTGTTCGGCCACCGCAGCGGGCGGTTTCAGGCCGTTGTACAGCTGCAGCACGGTTTTGACGTAAGCCTGGGTTTCCTTGTAATTGGGAATACGGTTGCCGGCCCGCTGCACCGCGCCCTCACCCGCGTTGTACGAGGCCACGGCCAGGTCCAGCTGGCCGGGGAACATCTGGATCAGGTCGCTGAGGTAGCGGCTGCCGATGCGGATATTGGTTTTGGGGTCGGTCAGTTTTTCTTCGACCGTACCTTTGCGGTCGGCCACCAAGCCGTAGCGCTCTGCCGTGGCGGGCATGATCTGCATCAAACCGATAGCGCCCTTGGGCGACACCGCCGTGCTGCTGAAACCGGACTCGGTGACGATCAGCGCCTGCAGCAGTTCGTAGTCGATGCTGAGTTTGGTGGACGCCTCGCGCAAATGCTGCTTGACCAGCTTATAGCTGGGTGAAATATCAAAAAACGCCAGCAGTTTGGGCGGCGCAGTGGGCGCGGCAACTGGGCGCGGTGTGCTGGCGGCTTTGACGCCCTGGGTCGTGTCAAAGCTCTCGCTGCCTTGGTAAAACAGTTCGTAGCGGCCATCCACCTGCTCGGTGGCAAAGTGCGCCACGCCCTGGGTGTCGATATAACCCCACACGTCAGCACGGGCAGCCTGCTGCGATATCAATAGCAGCAAACCCATACAAAATGTGCGGTAATGGCCTTTTTTACCCATAACTTTAAATATCAATCTCCACGGCGTCACCGTGCAGCTCCATGAGTTCGCGGCGGGATGCGGCCTCGCCTTTGCCCATAAGCTTGGTGATCAGGTTTTCGGTCTGCGCGAAGTTAACACTGCCCAGCTGTACCGGCAACAAGCGGCGCGTGTCGGGGTTGAGCGTGGTGTCCCACAGTTGCTCGGCGTTCATCTCGCCCAGGCCTTTGAAGCGGCTGATGCTCCAGGCGCCTTCGCGTACGCCTTCTTTGCGCAGCTTGTCCAGAATGGCGGTCAACTCGCCCTCGTCCAGCGCATAGGCTTTGCTGGCAGGCTTTTTGCCGCGCGCCGGGGCATCCACCCGGAACAGCGGTGGCCGCGCCACATAGACGTTGCCGGATGCGATCAGCTTGGGAAAGTGGCGGAAGAACAGGGTCAGCAGCAGCACCTGGATGTGTGAGCCGTCCACGTCGGCGTCGCTCAAAATGCAAATCTTGCCGTAGCGCAGACCGCTCAAATCGGGGGTGTCGTTGGGGCCGTGCGGGTCCACACCGATGGCGACCGAAATGTCGTGGATTTCGGTGTTGGCAAACAGCCGGTCGCGCTCCACTTCCCAGGTGTTCAGCACCTTGCCGCGCAGGGGCAGAATGGCCTGGCTCTCTTTGTTGCGGCCCATCTTGGCGCTGCCACCAGCCGAGTCGCCCTCGACCAGAAACACCTCGTTTTGCGCCAGGTCTTTGCTTTCGCAGTCGGTCAGCTTGCCGGGCAGTACGGCCACGCCGGAGCCTTTGCGTTTTTCGACCTTTTGCCCGGCTTTTTGCCGGTGCTGGGCGGCTTTGATGGCCAGTTCGGCCAGCTTCTTGCCGTAGTCCACGTGCTGGTTCAGCCAGAGTTCGAGCGCCGGGCGCACAAAGCTGGACACCAGCCGCACCGCATCACGCGAGTTCAGCCGCTCCTTGATCTGGCCCTGGAACTGCGGGTCCAGCACCTTGGCACTGAGCACAAAGCTGGCCCGGGCAAACACATCTTCGGGCAGCAGCTTGACGCCCTTGGGCAGCAACGAATGCAGCTCGATAAAGCTTTTGACGGCAGTGAACAGACCGTCGCGCAGGCCACTTTCGTGCGTGCCGCCGACGGTGGTGGGGATCAGGTTGACGTAGCTCTCGCGCAGCGGCGCGCCGTCTTCGGTAAAGGCTACACACCACTGCGCGCCCTCGCCTTCGGCAAAGGTTTCATGGCCACCGTCGGCAAAGCCCTCGCCCTCGAACATGGGGATGACCAGCTCGCCGTTCAGCGTTTGCGCCAGGTAGTCGCGCAGGCCGCCTTTGTAGGTCCAGGTCTGTACGTCTTTGGTTTTCTCGACCGCCAGGGTGACGGTGACGCCGGGCATCAGCACCGCCTTGCTGCGCAGCAGGTGCGTCAGCTCGGCCATGGGCAGGGCCACGGACTCGAAGTATTTGCCATCCGGCCAAACGCGCACACTGGTGCCAGATTTACGGTCGCCGCTTTCCGCCTTGCGGGTCAGCAGCGGCTCCACCACGTCGCCACCCGCAAACACCAGCCGGGCCACGCTGCCGTCGCGGTACGAAGTAGCCTCCAGCCGGGTCGCCAACGCGTTGGTCACGCTGACGCCCACGCCATGCAAACCGCCAGAGAAGCTGTACGCCCCGCCCTTGCCCTTGTCGAACTTGCCGCCCGCGTGCAGGCGGGTGAACACCAGTTCTATGACCGGGGCGTTTTCTTCCGGGTGCATGCCAAAGGGAATGCCACGGCCGTCGTCTTCGATACCGACCGAGCCGTCGGCGTACAGCGTGACCTTGATCTTTTTGCCGTGCCCCGCCAGCGCCTCGTCGGCCGCGTTGTCCAGCACTTCCTGGATGACGTGCAGCGGGTTGTCGGTGCGGGTGTACATGCCCGGGCGCTGCTTAACGGGCTCCAGGCCCTTGAGCACGCGGATCGAGCTTTCGGAATATTCGGGGGTGGTTTGGGTGGCCATAGCGGCGAATTGTAGTGGCTTGGAGCTGTACAAAAAAACAGCTTTTTCACCCCATTCAGGTAAACGGGCTAAAGTACCAAGATGAACTCCACCCCCCGTCCCCTTTCATTGTTTCAACTGCTGCTGTGCGGCGGCTTGATCGTTACCCTGTCCATGGGCATACGCCACGGCTTTGGCC
>CANFZJ010000385.1 GCA_947451445.1 Comamonadaceae bacterium | reverse complement strand
TAATTAGATTCAAATCCGCAATTAATAATTTTCATTAAAAATGAGAATTCATAGGCAATCCAATTGCTATGAATTTTATTGCGGATATTACAAATATTCACATGCAAACCGGCAAATAGGTTCTTTTTGGAGTCTTTTATGCCACACCAAAGAGAAAAATAATGCTGCGGCTCTGAGAACGGGCGGCGCACTTAACCCACCGCCAAGGCCTGTGCCACGGCAGTCACGACGTGCCGACCACATGCGACCAATGCAGGCACCGGATCAACCGCCAGACACACATGCGCACCGTCGGGACGCAGGCACAGGTCGATGCCCGCCACAGCCAACCCCAGAGCCACCACCAGCGCCACGCAACGGGCCACCAGATCCTCAGGCAATGCACTCCCCGCACCTACCACCGCAGGTTCCACGGCAAACACCTGCCGCCCCACCACCAGCAAGCG
Source organism: Comamonadaceae bacterium (assembly GCA_947451445.1). GTDB lineage: Bacteria > Pseudomonadota > Gammaproteobacteria > Burkholderiales > Burkholderiaceae_C > Rhodoferax_B. The sequence goes on along the minus strand of CANFZJ010000385.1, from coordinate 2,971 downwards.
CAAAGCGTGTCCCACCACAAACGCCTGGAAATGGATCGGCAAGACAGGCTGGCTGTGCAGGCGCGACAGCCAACTGCCGTCCTGCGCCGTCGCCGTACAACGGACACCGCTGCTGTCGGTAAAAAGAACCCGTCCGTGGGACTGGATAAACGTGCGAATTTCGTCCTCGTCGGAGCTAACCAAGGCAGGGGGCAGCAAAAACCCCGCAGCCCCCACCTGCTGCGCCTGCGCCAGCCCATGGGCATTTGCACGTATCGCCATCGGGCGGTTCAGCACCAGCCCCGGCCCAACATCCAGCCAGTCCAGCAGTTGTTGCTGCACCAGTTGGGCCTGCGGATTTTGCGTGGCCTCACCTGCTTCGGCCTGCACCAGGCCCCAGGGCCGGGCATAGACCGCCGTCACCGCATCCAGCGCCAGGCGGTGCTGCGGCCACACCAGCGCAGCCGACAGCCCTTGCAAGCCCACGGCCATCTGCAGCCGGGCCTGCTCCAGGTCGCCCACATCCAGCATGACAAAAGGGACCGCCATTGCCTGCAATACCGCCAACACCGATGCAATGCTGGGGTCGCCGCCATGGCCGTAAAGCAGGATCATGCAGCCGCCGCCAGCGCGGGCACCAGGCCTGCGATGTACCGGGCCACAGTGTCAATATCTTCCAGATCGCTCAGATCGGGGTGGGAGCAAACATCGACCAGCTCCACCACGTCGGACGTACGGGCAAAGCGAAACTCCAGCAAGGAATACCCCATGGCCTGCGCCGTGGCCACGCATGCCGCGCCAAACCGGGCCGCCAAAATGCCGGTGGCATACGGCCCGGCCACCAGCACGGTGGCATCCCAAGGCCGGGCAGGCACGGTGGAGTCACACACCAACACCGGCAGGCCGCAGCGAATCGCCGCCAAGGCCCAGTGCACCCAGGGCAGCTGGGGCGTGATCCAGGGCAGGGTTTTCAGCGTCGGCACCACCGTACCGCCCGCCACCGCCAACCAGCTCTGTACCAGGGCCTGAAACGCCAGCTCTGCATGGCTGCGCTCTTCTACGCTGGAATGGCTGGACTGCGGTACCGGCAGATGCTGCACACGGTTAAACACCGCACAAATTTGCCCACTGTCCAGCACCGGACGCCCGGCCAGTGCCAGGCGGGTATGGGCCTGCCCGTGGTCGTCTACCGCGTGCGACCAGACGGCCTGGCCCAGCGACTCCGGGCGCACCCCCCAAACCTGCACCCGCGTGGACGCAGAGCCCAACTGGGAACGCACCGCGGCCGCCACCGACGCCGCGCCTGCATCGTTTGGGTCGGCCAGCACCAGTACAACCGGGTTCAAAACGGGGCTTGTCACGCGGTCCGCTCCTGTTTGCAGGGTGCGGTCGTGGATTTGGTATTTTTTATGTGCAGCCTCATGGAGCCTCCTTGCTTATTTAAGCGGCAACCATAAACGCCCCGTGGCGCGAAGTCATCTCATGCATCCCCCATTTGAGGTAAAAGTGCAGCCATGCCCGTCCACCCCCACTGCACGCCCGACGCCCTTGCGCTGCGCTTTGCGACAGAAACGCAGCGCTTCACCGCCAGCCACCCACGCTCGATGGCCCAGGCGCAAGCCGCCGCGCAGCACTTCTTGTTCGGCGTACCGCTGCACTGGATGCGCGACTGGCCCAGTCCCGCCAGTTTGTTTGTAGAACAGGCCCAGGGCGCACAGCTGACCTGTGCCGACGGCCACACGTACAGCGACTTTTGCCTGGGCGACACCGGGGCGATGTTTGGCCACAGCCCAGCCCCGGTGGCCCAGGCCATCGCAGCCCAGGCTAGCCGTGGGCTGACCAGCATGCTGCCGTCCAGCCAGACGGCCGAGGTAGGAGCGCTGCTGGCCACTACCTTTGGCCTGCCGCAGTGGCAAATGGCACTGACCGCCAGCGACGCCAACCGCTTCGTGCTGCGCTGGGCGCGGGCGGTGACGCAGCGCCCGCAGCTGCTGGTGTTTGACGGCTGCTACCACGGCGCGGTGGACGACACGCTGGTCGATCTGCAGGGCAACAGCACGGTAGCCCGCCCATCCGTGCTGGGCCAGGTACACAACCACGCCGCCTTCACCCGCATCGTGCCGTTCAACGACCTGGCGGCGCTGGAGGCGGCCCTGGCCGACCGCCAAGTCGCCTGCCTGCTGGCCGAGCCCGCACTGACCAACTGCGGCCTGGTGCTGCCCCATAACGACAAGGACGGGGGTTTCTGGCCCGCCGCCCAGGCCCTGTGCCAGCGTTACGGCACCCTGCTGGCGCTGGACGAAACCCACACCCTGTCCACCGGCTGCGGCGGCTACGCGCGGGTGCATGGCCTGCGGCCCGACCTGCTGGTCATGGGCAAGGCGGTGGCAGGTGGCCTACCCTGCGCCGTCTACGGATTCACCAACGCCCTGGCACAACGCATGGTGGACGCCAAACAGGCCGCGCCCGAAGGCCACAGCGGCATTGGCACCACCCTGGCGGGCAATGCGCTGGCGCTGGCCACCCTGCGCGCCGCGCTACGCCACTTGCACACGCCCGCCACCTACGCCCCCGCGCTGACGCTGGCAAACCAGCTGGCCCAGGGGCTGCGCGACTGCCTTCGCCGCCACCGGCTGGACTGGAGCGTGACCCAGCTCGGCACCCGCATGGAACTGCTGTGCACCGCCCAGCCGCCGCGCAACGCAAGCGATATGCGCCGCAGCAGCAACCACGCGCTGGAGTCGCTGCTGCACCTGTTCATGCTGAACCGGGGGGTGCTGCTGACGCCGTTCCACAACATGCTGCTGGTGTCGCCTGCCACCACGCCCGCCGATGTGCAGCAGTTGTTGGCGCTGCTGGACACATTTCTCACCGCATGAACCGCTCACTATGACGCCAGCGCCGTGGCACTCACCACCATGCCATCCGCATCCGCGTACAACCAGTCGCCCGGCTGTACCCACACGCCCTGCAGGCGCACCGTCACATCGGT
>CANFZJ010000384.1 GCA_947451445.1 Comamonadaceae bacterium | reverse complement strand
TCGAGCATACGGTCGGCTTCGTCCACCACCAGGAACTGCACCTGGTCCAGCTTGATTTGCTGCGAACGCTGCAAGTCGAGCAAACGGCCTGGAGTCGCAACCACCAGATTGGCGTTTTGCAGCTTGGCAATTTGCAACTGGTAAGGCATGCCACCGACCACGTTGGCCACGCGCAGACCACGGCAATGGGCCACCAGGCCAATTGCGTCATGGGCCACTTGCTGGGCCAGTTCGCGGGTGGGGCACAGGATCAGGGCGCCAGGGGTAGCAGCCTTGAAGTTGCGGGCATTGGTGGGGTCCTTGCGCTTGGCGCGCTTGGGAGCAGGCTCACCATTCGCAGCGGCTTCGGCCACAGCGGCTTCGTATTCGGCGCGCTCGGCGGCTTCGGCTTCGGCTTGCTGTTTCAGCAGGGTGTGCAGCACGGGCAGCAAGAAAGCAGCGGTTTTGCCGCTACCGGTTTGGCTGGACACCATCAGGTCGACAAAACGAGCGGACTCACCTTGCATGGCCATGGGGATGGTTTGCATTTGCACAGCGGTGGGCTGGGTGTAGCCCAGGTCGGCCACGGCTTGCACCAGCTCAGGGGCCAGGCCCAGGGTTACAAATCCGTTAGGCACTGCAGGAGCAGCGTCGGCCACAACAGCCGCATCGGCGCCTTCGACGGACTGCAAAGTCTCGGTCACGAAGGTGTCGTTGGAAGAGGAAAAGTCTACTGCGGGCGAAAAGTCGCCTGCGACATCAAAAGAGTCGTTCATTTAATTACTCACACAGAGACACCGCAAAGGCTGCGGTGTGCCCCGTAAATGGTTAAAAAACATCAACCATCAAACGGAGCCAATGCCTTAGGAGGCATTAGTTGGTACAACTTTGTGTACCAGATGAGTGAAGGGAGATGTGCAAAGTGCACTAAATCATTTCTAGTGCAGCCTCGAATTATAGCCCGGATTCGGGTTTTCACCTAATTCTTATGCGGGCATCTTCAAAAAGTGTGTGCGGTAATGCACTAATTCCTCAATGGATTCATGCACATCGGCCAACGCCGTGTGTTTTTGCTGCTTCTTGAACGAGGCCGCCACCTCGGGCCGCCAGCGCTTGGCCAGCTCTTTGAGCGTACTGACATCCAGGTTGCGGTAATGGCAGAAAGCTTCCAGCTTGGGCATGTACTTGGCCAGAAAGCGCCGGTCCTGGCCAATGGTGTTGCCACACAGGGGCGAGGTGCCCTTGGGCACGTACTGGGCCAGGAAGGCGATGATCTGCTGCTCGGCCTCGGCTTCCGTAGTGGTAGAGACTTTGACCTTGTCAATCAAACCGCTTTTACCGTGCGTGCCCTTGTTCCAGGCGTCCATCTGGTCCAGCAGAGCGTCGGACTGGTGGATCACCAACACCGGGCCTTCGATACGCGGCTCCAGGTTGGGGCCGGTGACGACCACGGCGATCTCGATCAGGCGTTCGGCGTCCGGGTCCAGACCGGTCATTTCACAGTCCAGCCAAATCAAATTTTGGTCGGATTTCGCTAGCAATACAGGGGTTGGGGTGTTGATTTCAGCCATAACGTGGATTGTCACCGATGCCCTACACTCCCGGCCATGCAAGATCCCGCCGTTTTTTCACCCTCCTCCACCCTCACATTCGGCTTTGCCGCCGTGCTGTTGATGGGCCTGCTGGTCAAGCTGTGGCTGGCCTCACGGCAGATTCGCCACGTGGCCCTGCACCGGGGCGCAGTGCCTGCAGCCTTCAGCCAAAACATCACGCTGGCCGCCCACCAAAAAGCCGCCGACTACACCATCACCAAGGCCCGTTTTGGCCTGCTGGAGATGGCCCTGGGCGCTGCCGTTTTGCTGGGCTGGACATTGCTGGGGGGCCTGAACTGGCTGAACCAAACCCTGCTGGCCTGGCTGGGCGGCGGCATGCTGCAACAGCTGGCCGTGCTGGGCGGCTTTGTGCTGGTCGGCGGCCTGATCGACGTGCCCATGGGCCTGTACCGCACCTTCGTCATCGAGCAACGCTTTGGCTTCAACAAAATGACGCTGCGCCTGTGGCTGGCGGACATGCTCAAGTCCAGCCTGGTGGGTGCCTTGATCGGCCTGCCCATTGCGGCGCTGATTTTGTGGCTGATGGGCACGACCGGCCCGCTCTGGTGGCTATGGGCCTGGAGCGCCTGGATGGGCATCAACCTGTTGCTGCTGATGGTCTACCCGACCTTCATCGCCCCGCTGTTCAACACGTTCAAGCCACTGGAAGACGTTGTCTTGAAAGAGCGTGTCACCGCCCTGATGCAGCGCTGCGGCTTTGCCGCCAAGGGCCTGTTTGTGATGGACGGCAGCACGCGCAGCGCCCACGCCAACGCCTATTTCACCGGCTTTGGTGCCGCCAAGCGGGTGGTGTTCTACGACACGCTGCTGGCCAAGTTGGCCCCCGCCGAGGTCGATGCGGTGCTGGCCCACGAGCTAGGGCACTTCAAGCACAAACACGTCATCCAGCGCATCGTGACTATGTTTGCGCTCAGCCTGGTCGGTTTTGCACTGCTGGGCTGGCTGTCCACGCAAGTGTGGTTCTACACCGGGCTGGGCGTCATACCCAACCTGTCCGGCGCGCCCAACGACGCGCTGGCGCTGCTGCTGTTCCTGCTGGCCGTGCCCCTGGTGAGCTTCTTCATTGCCCCGCTGTCGGCCCAGGTGTCGCGCAAGCACGAGTTCCAGGCCGATGCCTACGCCATCCAGCAGACCAGCGGGCAAGACCTGTCCACCGCGCTGCTCAAGCTGTTTGAGGACAACGCCTCCACGCTGACGCCCGACCCGGTGTTTGTGAAGTTCTACTACTCGCACCCACCCGCCTCCGAGCGGCTGGCGCGCATGTCTCTCCAGGTTACCGCATGACATCCGATTTAAAGAAAAAAGACTGGTCTACGCAGGCCCGTTCTGCGCTGACAGCTACACAAATCGTAGCAAAGTTAGCGCACGTAGAGGGCTGGCAGCTGGACGGCGACGGGGCTGCGGTGGCCATCACCAAGACCTTTCGCTTCGCCAACTATTTTGAAACCATCGCCTTCGTCAACGCGTTGGCCCTGGTCGCCCACGCACAAGACCACCACCCCGACCTGCAGGTGAGCTACAACCGCTGCACGGTGCGCTTCAACACCCATGACGTGGGTGGCCTGTCGGTCACCGACTTCGACTGCGCGGCACGCATCAACGGGTTACTGGCTTAGTGAGCAAGTCCCCTGCCCTCACCCCGGGATTGGTGGTCGCCACCTACGGCCGCCACTGCCTGGTAGAACGCACCGACGGCAGCCGCCTGATCTGCCATCCGCGCGGCAAAAAGAGCACGGCGGTGGTGGGCGACACGGTGCAATGGCTGCCCGGTGCCGAGGGCCAGGGAGAAGACGGCACGATCGAGAAACTGCAGCCGCGCCGCAACCTGT
>CANFZJ010000383.1 GCA_947451445.1 Comamonadaceae bacterium | reverse complement strand
TGTGCCGCACTTTGTCGGACTGGACGCGGGGGCGACGGCCTTGTCGCAGCAAATCCCGCGCAGCTTCAACACCATCTTCACCCCGCAGACCAACCAGGAGATGGACGCCTGGATCGCCCAGGGCCGCAAACGCTTTGGCAATGCCCGCCTGTTTGACCGCCGCCAGGGGGTGAAGGACATCATCGCCTCGCTGCGCGCAGGCCAGCCGTTGTACCTGCTGCCGGATATGGACTTTGGTGCGAAAGACGCGTTTTTTGTGCCGTTTTACGGCGTGCCCACCGCCACCGTGCCGTCGCTGTCGCGCTTTGCCCGGCTGGGCCGCGCCAAGGTGGTGCCGGTGCTGACGCGCATGACGCCTGCGGGCTACGAGATCGAGGTGCTGCCTGCCTGGGCCGACTTCCCCAGCGACGATGCCGAGGCCGACACCGTGCGGATGAACCGCCGTTTGCAGGACTACATCGCCACCATGCCCGAGCAGTACTTCTGGGTGCACAAGCGCTTCAAAACCCGGCCCGCAGGCATGGCCGAGGTGTATTGAGGTGTGCTATTAAAATAGTAGCTGGTTGCGCAGGTTCTATCTGCGCTAGAGGCCTAAAAGACTAAAAATTGTCTTCGGGCGTGTCCAGGTTTTCTGGCTCGTCGTCTGGGGTGGCCAGTGGCGCAGCGGGTGCCGCCGTGCCGTCCGGGTGCGCCCACTGCCACAGCAGCTGGCTGGCTTCGTCAATGCCGCGTTTTTTGAGGGCCGAAAACAGCTGCACCTGGCCACCACCGGCCTGGATGCGGGCGATGGACAGCGCTTTGGTGGACTCTTCGCGGGTCAGCTTGTCGGACTTGGTCAGCAGAATCAAGAACTTCAGGCCTTCGATGACGCGGGGGCGCACGATGTCCAGCAAGATCTCGTCCAGCTCGGTCAGGCCGTGGCGCGGGTCGCACATCATCACGATGCCGGTCAGGTTCTCGCGGGTGACCAGGTAGTTGGCCATCACCTGCTGCCAGCGGATTTTGTCGGCCTTGGGTACGGCCGCGTAGCCGTAGCCGGGCAAGTCGGCCAGCACCGCGTCCATCACGCCCTGTTTGCCCAGGCTGAACAGGTTGATGTGCTGCGTGCGGCCGGGTTTTTTGGAGGCGTAGGCCAGCTGCTTTTGCTGCGTCAGGGTGTTGATGCAGGTGGACTTGCCCGCGTTGGAGCGGCCCACACAGGCGCTTTCCGGAACCGTGAGCGGCGGCAGGTGGTGCAGCTGGGGCGCGGAGGTCAAAAACCTGGCGGTGTGCATCCAGCCGGATGCGATGACGGCCTGGCTTTTGGCGGGGACGGCGGGCGGAGTAGAGGTAGGAATCATGCGATCTTCAAGAGGTTCTCGTGTGGAGAGCCGGGGGTGCATTGTAGAATCATTGGGTTTTGCGCCCACGAACAGCCAACTAGATAGACCCCGCATATGAAGCTACTCGTCTCCCTGCTGACCGCCGCCGCTCTGGCTGCCCCCCTGTTTTCGGCCTTCGCCAACGAGGAAAAGCCCGCTGCCGTGGTAGCCGCCAAGCCGGATTTGGTCAAGGGCGAGGCCAGCTTCACCGCCGTGTGCGCGGCCTGCCACGGTGCCGACGGCAACTCGGGCGTGCCGGCCAACCCCAAGCTGGCCCAGCAGCACCCCCAGTACCTTATGAAGCAGTTGCAGGAATTCAAGTCCGGCAAGCGCAAAAACGCCATCATGGCGGGTTTTGCCGGCACCTTGAGCGACGACGACATGCGCAACATCGCCTACTGGGTCACCGCCAAAAAAGCCAAGCCCGGTTTCGCCAAAGACAAAGAACTGGTCGCCTTGGGCGAGCGCATTTACCGTGGCGGCATTGCCGACCGCCAAATCGCTGCCTGCGCAGGCTGCCACAGCCCCAACGGTGCGGGCATTCCTGCCCAGTACCCCCGCCTGGGTGGCCAGCATGCCGACTACGTGGCCGCGCAGCTGACCAGCTTCCGCGACGGTGGCCGCAGCAACAGCCTGCAGATGACGCAGGTTGCCGCCAAGCTGAACGACCGCGAAATCAAGGCCGTAGCCGACTACGTGGCCGGCTTGCACTGATTTGCCTCGGCGCTTGGAACCAAGCGTCTGATTTGATCCCTAAAAGGGCGGGCCATTCAGTATGGCCCGCCCTTTTTCACTGATGTCCTGCTCTCCATGACCGTTACCACCCACGGCGTTCGCGTCAAAACCGGCTCCCACGCGCTGCGCGCGGCGGTGGAGCTGCTGTCGTCGATGCGGTTTTCGATCTCGCTGCTGACGCTGATCTGCATCGCGTCCGTGATTGGCACGGTGCTCAAGCAGCAGGAACCGCTGGTCAACTATGTGAACCAGTTTGGCCCGTTCTGGGCCCAGGTGTTTGCCACCGCCAGCCTGACCACGGTGTACAGCGCCTGGTGGTTCATGTTGATTTTGGCGTTCTTGGTGCTCAGTACCTCGCTGTGCATTGCGCGCAGCACGCCCAAAATTGTGGCTGACCTCCAGGTCTACAAAGAAAACATCCGCGCCAGCAGCCTGAAGGCCTTTGCCCACCGGGCTGAAAGTCGCTTGGACGAGGCCCCCGAGGTGGCCGCCCGGCGCATCGGCCAAACCCTGGTCAGCGGCGGCTGGAAGGTCAAGCTGCAGCAGCGTGATGCCGGTTGGATGGTGGCTGCCAAAGCGGGGGCCGCCAACAAGCTGGGCTACATCGCCGCGCACAGCGCCATCGTGTTGATTTGCCTGGGCGGCTTGTCCGACGGCGACCTGGTGGTCAAGGCGCAAATGCTGCTGAACGGTAAATCTGTCTACCAGGGCGGCGGCTTGATTGCCGACGTACCGCAGGACTACCGCCTCGGCCCGAACAACCCCACCTTTCGCGGCAACATTCTGGTCGCCGAGGGTACCCAGGCCAGCACGGCCATCCTGAACCGGGCCGATGGCGTGGTGCTGCAAGACCTGCCGTTTGCCATCGAGCTGAAGAAGTTCGTCGTTGCGTACTACTCCACCGGCATGCCCAAGCTGTTTGCCAGCGACATCGTCATCCACGACAAGGAAACCGGTGCGGCCATTCCCGCCCGGGTCGAGGTGAACCACCCGGCCAGCTACAAAGGGGTGGAGATTTACCAGTCCAGCTTTGACGACGGCGGCAGCAAGGTCACGCTGCGTGCCGTGCCGATGACGGCGGCCACCAAGGCATTTGACATCAGCGGGGTGATCGGCGGCACGGCGCAGCTGACCAAGGGCGCGGACGGTGAAAAGCTCAGTCTGGAATACACCGGGCTGCGCGTCATCAACGTAGAGAACTTTGGTGCGGGCAGCACGGTAGGCGTGGACGTGCGCAAGGTGGACTTGCGCCACGCCATCGACTCCCGCCTGGGCGCGGCCAACAAGGTGCAGACCCAGAAGGTGCTGCGCAACGTCGGCCCCAGCATCACCTACAAGCTGCGCGACGCG
>CANFZJ010000382.1 GCA_947451445.1 Comamonadaceae bacterium | reverse complement strand
GGCCGTATCTGGTTTACCGTGACCACGCGGCTCGACCCCTGGACCCGTTCCATCAACGAAAAAACCCCGGACGGCTACGTCGGTCTGATCGACGCCAAAGGCATCCGCATCGTGGCGGACGGCTTTGTCGGCACCAATGAAATCCGCCTGGATGCCAACGAAGAATGGCTATACGTGGTCGAGTCCAATGCGCGCCGCATTTCCCGCCTGCGGGTCGCGCCCGACGGCAGCTGTTCGGAGCGTGAAATATTTGGCCCCCGCAACCTGGGTGGCATCCCCGATGGCTTTGCCTTCGACGCCTTTGGCAACCTGTGGATCACGCTGATCATGGCCGAACGGTTGGTGGCACTGACCCCCGAAGGCGACTTGCTGACCTTACTGGACGACGGCAAACCCGAAGCCATTGCCAACTTTGACCGCCACTTTTACGGCGGCACCATGACACCCGACATCATGGCGACCTGCCAAGGCAGCCTGGCCCCCTGGATGGCCAGCCTGACCTTTGGCGGCCCCGACCTGCGCACTGTGTATCTGGGTAGCCTGATGGGCACCACACTACCCAGCTTCCGCTCCCCTGTGGCAGGACTGGCCTTGTCGCACTGGCGTACACGCTGACACCTGGCCGAGATACACATGGTTCTGGAAACTGCATCGCTCTGGATCAAGCCAGGCGAACAAGCCGCCTTTGAACAGGCCTTTGCCAAGGCCCAGCGCCTGCTGGCGGGGCTGGACGGTTACATCTCGCATGAACTGCAGCATTCGCTGGAGCACGCGCATTTCTACCTGCTGCTCATTGAGTGGCGCGCGCTGGAAGACCACACCCTGCGCTTTTGCAAGTCCAACGAACTGCTGCGTTGGCGGGAACTGCTGCAAGATTTTATGGCCGAGCCGCCACAAATCGAACATTTCCAACCGGTACGCTTGCCCCGCTAGCCGACCCACAAGATAAATAAAGGAGACACAACATGCACACCCACATTTCCCCGCACCCGACCCGCAACAACCCGCTGGTGATTCTGGTTCTTTTTCTCACCCTGCTCGTGGTGCTGCTGGACCGCATGGTCGGGAACTTCCTGGGCCCTTTTCTGGTGGAAGGCCTGCACTTGCAGCCCAGCCAAATCGGCCTGATCGCGGGCGCCACCGGCATCTGCTGGGCACTGTCGGCGCTGGTGTTTGGCGCAGTGTCCGACCGCATTGGCCGCCGCAAGGTGCTGATTCCCGCGATCTTCCTGTTTTCTGCCGCATCCTGGCTGTCCGGCTTGGCACAAAACTTTGAACAACTCTTGATGACCCGCGCTTTTCTGGGGCTGGCCGAAGGCCCTTGCTTCGCAGTCATCATGGCTCTGGTAGAGGAGTATTCCTCTAGCAACCACCGCGCACGCCATGTGGGAATTGTCAACAGTGCGGGCCCCTTTGCCGCAGGCGTTGCGCCTATTTTTGCCACCCAAATTGCGGTGGCCATGGGCTGGCGCTGGGGCTTTTATGCGGCGGCTATTCCTGGTCTGGTCATGGGCGTAATGGTATGGCTCTATGTCAAAGAGCCGATTCGCACCAGTGCCTCCACTACCATCAAGCGGGAGGGCCTTAGCTCTCTGTTGCGCAACGGCAGTCTGTGGCTGTGCCTGCTGGGTGCTTTTGGCTTCGTCACCTCGCTGATGGCATTTGTGGTGTTTGCACCGCTGTTTCTTACCCAGGTGATGCAACAGGAGGCGCGTACCGCCGGCCTGCTGATGGGGGCGGCAGGGTTTGGCGGCGCGGCATGGAGCTTTTTTGGCACCGGCATTGCTGACCGCATTGGCCGCAAACCAGCGTTGCTGTTCTTTGCGGTGCTGAACGTGGCGTCGATTCTGCTGTTCATGGTGCCAGGCATGTATGCATCGCCCTATCTGCTGGCCATCTTGGCGTTTGCCCTGTCTGCAGGCCCCGCTGCTGCGGCATTGATCTTCGTGCTCATCCCGGCAGAAGTGGTGCCGCGCCACCACGTGGCGGCAGCCATAGGCTTTGCGGGCATCGGGGCCGAACTTTTGGGCGGCTCGTTTGGCCCGGCGATGGGCGGCGCGCTGGCACAACAGCATGGTCTGTCCGCCCCTATGCTGCTGGCTGCTGCTGGCGGTTGCGTCGTCATTGTGGTGGCGATTCTCATCCGTGAAACGTTGGTACGGCCTAGCGCTTCTGACAAGCTGCGCACTAGCGGGGCTGCCAGCAAATGAGCCCCATGGCTCCTCCGTTCACCCCGCACCTACCCGGCAAACTCGGTGACCGCCTGAAAATTTGAACCACGTCGATCCTCTCGCAGGGCGGACTGGATAAATCCGCTTTAACCCTAAATTCGGTATGCACTCTATACACCACCGGTAAAGTCCAGGCCATGTCAGACGGGTAACATGCCCGTTCACACAGAAACCAAGCAGGACCACCATGGCTTTTCAACCGCTTACGCCGCCACGCTGGGCCAGTACCGCCATAGCCACATGGGTGCTGGCCGCCTGCAGCTCCACACCGCTGCCGCCTTGGCAACTTCCGGTGGCAGCGCCATCGGTGGCTGTCGCCGCTGTCATAGTCACTCCCACAGCCAGCAGCAGCGGGCCCTACAGCACTGCCGTCGCCGCCCGTTTCCCAGACCCCGCCATTGCCTACAGCACGCCCGGCCTGCAAGCGGGCCGCACCCGCTTCACCAGCAACGATGAAATCACCGCCTGGATGCGCGCATTGCAAGCCCAGCCCGCACCAGGTGTCCACGCTACCCTGCTGGCCATTGGCCGCTCACAACAGGGCGTGCCGCTGGATGCACTGCTGCTGACCCGCGCCGCCACGCCCGACGCCGCCACCGTGCTGGCCAGCGGACGGCCCACTGTGCTGTTGATCGGCCAGCAACACGGCAACGAACCTGCGGGCAGCGAAGCCTTGCTGGTGGTGGCGCGCGAACTGGCGCAGGGCCTGCTGGAGCCGCTGCTGGACAAGATCAACGTGCTGGTGCTGCCCCGCGCCAACCCCGACGGAGCCGCCGCCAACCAGCGCACCACTGCCAACGGCATCGACATGAACCGCGACCACCTGCTGCTGAACACGCCCGAAGCCCGGGCATTAGCGCAGCTGACCCGCGACTACCAGCCCATGGTGGTGCTGGACGCGCATGAATACACGGTCGTGGGCCGCTATCTGCAAAAGTTTGGCAGCGTGCAGAAGTACGACGCCCTGCTGCAGTACGCCATGACGGCCAATCTGCCCGAATTTCTACCCCGCGCCGCCGAGGAGTGGTATCGCCGCCCGCTGGTCGCCGCGCTCCAGTCACAAGCACTGAGCAGCGAGTGGTACTACACCACCTCCACCGATCCAGACGACCACCAAATATCCATGGGCGGCGTGCAGCCGGACACCGGGCGCAACGTCAACGGCCTGAAGAACGCGGTCAGCATGCTGGTGGAGAGCCGGGGGGTGGGCATTGG
>CANFZJ010000381.1 GCA_947451445.1 Comamonadaceae bacterium | reverse complement strand
GGAGGGGGTGGACGTGGTATTCACCGACGGCTGCAGCGGGCGTTACGACCTGGTGATCGGGTCCGACGGGGTGAACTCCAAGGTGCGCGAAGCGGTGTTTCCCGGTGCACCCGTGCCGCAGTTCAGCGGGCAGGGTTCGTGGCGTGCCGTGGTGCCGCGTACCCGCAAAAACTCCACTATCTTTATGGGGAAAACCACCAAGGCCGGGTTGAACCCGGTGAGCCAGACGGAGAGCTATCTGTTCGTGCTGGACCACCGTGACAACTTTGACTTTATTCCGGCGGCGCAGTGGCCCACCATGATGGCCGATTTGCTGGAAGAGTTTGGTGGCGACCTAGACGCTATCCGCCAGGGCCTGCGCAACGGTAATCCTTACAGCATCGTCTACCGCCCCTTAATGGGCTTAATGATGGATGCCCCCTGGCACAACGGCCGCGTGGTGCTGTTGGGCGACACCGTGCACGCCACCACCCCGCATCTGGCGATGGGTGCCGGTATTGCGGTGGAAGGTGCCGTCGTGTTGGCAGAAGAGCTCGCCCGTTGCCTCTCGCTGGAAGAAGCCTTGACCGCCTATGTGGAGCGCCGCTATGCGCGGGCCCGCTTGGTCGTTAGCAGCTCGTTACGCCTAGGCCAGATTGAGCAGGCTGGTGGCTCCAAGGAGGAGCATGCCCAGGTGATGAAAACCGCCCTGACCGCCCTGACGGCAGCTATTTGAAAGATTTTCCATGCCTACTATTCCCCACAACCGTATCGCTCTTGTCACCGGCGTCGCTGGTGGCCTGGGCCATGCCTTTGCGCTGCGTCTGGCTTTGAGCGGCCACCAGTTGGTGCTGACCGACCGTTTGCCTTGTACCGAACTGGTTCAAGTGATCCGAGCGAGCGGCGGCACGGCTACAGAACTGCCCTGCGACCTTTCTGACCCGGTAGACGTGCAGCGTTTTGCCGCAGAGGTATTGGTCCAGCATGGCCGGGTTGACGTGTTGGTGAACAACGCCGCTTTTATGCCCCACGCGCCGTTGGCTGAAATCAACGCCACGCTGTGGCGACAGGTCATGACGGTGAACATCGATGCACCGTTTCTGCTGGCGCAAGCCTTTGCCCCCGGCATGACCGAGCGGCGCTGGGGCCGCATCATCAATCTGGCCTCCAGCACTGTCTGGGGGCCACCGTCGGGCATGGCCGCCTATGCCTGTAGCAAGATGGGAGTAATCGGCCTGACCCGGGCCCTGGCTTCCGAGTTGGGCGGGCAGGGCATTACTGTCAACGCGATCTCGCCAGGGCTTACCCGTCACCCCGGCAGTGCGGCCAATATTCCGCCCGAAGCCTTTGACTTTGTGCGCATGCGGCAGTTCATTCCGCGCACCGAGGTGCCGGAGGATATGACCGGTACGCTGGCTTTCCTGGCCTCCGACGATGCCGCATTTATCACCGGGCAGGTGTTGAATGTGGATGGCGGTGGATTTGGTTTTTGACCGGGCTTCAAGCATGCAAAAAATTCCTAATCCCCTGATCGGCTGGCAGGTTGATCGCAGCAGCATCGTCCATGTCGGTGTTGATTTGCAGCGCCCCGAATGCATCCTGGCCGAGTCCGATGGCACGCTGTGGACCGCCGATGCCCGTGGCGTGATGCGGATTGCATCCGATGGCACACAAACCTTGATTCGCCAGCAAGGCGTGGCCGACCGCGTATTGGATGCCGCGTCGCTGATGTCGGGGGGGAGTCTGCCCAACGGTATTGCCTTTGACCGTGACGGCCACATCGTGATCGCTAATTTCGGCACCGATGCCATTGAGCTGATGACGCGGAACGGCCATTCGCGCACGCTGTACGACCGTCTGGATGGTCAGCCACTGGGCAAGATGAATTTCGTGCTCTGCGACTCCAAGGGCCGCATTTGGTTCAGCGTGACCACGCGGGAGGTGCCGTGGACGAAATCCATCAACGCCAAGACCGCCGATGGGTATGTGGGGCTGATCGACGAACACGGCATCCGCATCGTGGCAGACGGCTTTGTGGGCACCAACGAAATCCGTTTCGATGCCAAGGAAGAGTGGCTGTATGTCGTCGAGACCAACGCCCGGCGCATTTCGCGGCTGCGGGTTGCGCCGGACGGATCACTGGGGCAGCGTGAAATCTATGGTCCTGGCGACCTAGGCGGCTTTCCGGACGGTTTTGCCTTTGATGTCTATGGCAATCTATGGATCACCCTGATCCTGACCGAGCGCTTGGTGGCTCTGACTCCCGAGGGCGAGTTGCTGATCCTGCTGGACGATGGCAATCCACAGGCACTGGCGGTCTATGAGCAGCATTACCAAGCGGGCACCACGACACCTGAGCTGATGGGCGCATGCCGTGGCACGCTGGCCCCCATGATGGCCAGCTTGAGCTTTGGCGGGCCTGATTTGCGAACGGTGTATCTGGGCAGTTTGGGTGGCAGCAGTTTGCCGAGTTTTCGCAGCCCGGTGGCGGGGCAACCGATGGCGCATTGGAAAACGCGCTGAAGGCTTTGAGGTTGGTTCTATTACAAAAATGAGGAGACACACATGTCAGTCAATACCGCTTCCATTCACCGATCCAGGTCGTCCGTTGGACAACCTGAACCTCGGCTGATCCACGCCATCATCCTATTGGTGACTTGTAGCCTGACGGTGCTGGTGACCGCCGTTCTGGGCCCTAGCTTGCCGGTAATGCAGGCGCATTTTGCCGGGGTGCCTGGGGTCGATTTCCTGGTGCCGCTGACCATGACCGCACCCATGCTGACCATGGCAGCTATCAGTATTTTTGCGGGCGAACTGGCGGATCGGATTGGCCGTAAGCCCATGCTGGTGGGCGCGGCGGTGCTTTATGCCGTCGTGGGAACGGCTCCGCTGTATCTGGACTCCCTCACAGCCATCATTGCCAGCCGCTTGGCGCTAGGGGTGTTTGAAGGTGTACTGATGACGGTGAGTACCGCCATGATCGGCGACTATTACACCGGCGCACGACGCGAGCGGCTGATGTCGTTGCAAACCACGGTGGCATCGAGCTCGGCGTTTATTCTCAACACGGTCGGTGGCATGGTGGCCGAGCATGGCTGGCGTGCGCCTTATATGATCTTCGGTATCAGCTTGCTGTTGGCACCATTGATGGCGATTTACCTGTGGGAGCCCAAAACCCGCGCCAGCATGTCGGTTGAAGAGGTGGCCGCCGACAACTGCAGCTTTAGCGTCGGTCTGCTGGTGTTCATTTGCGCCCTGACGGTTTTGCTGGGGATCATGTTTCTGACGGTGCCTGTGCATTTTGGCTACCTGTTTGGCGCGTTGGGTTTGAATTCGCCCTCGCAAATCGGTCTGGCCTACGGTATCAATAGCCTGGGGGTGATCAGCGGCACGTTGCTGTTCGGTTGGGTACTGGCTACGCGTTTGAAGGTCGCCTACCAGTTGGCCTTGGGGGCCACCATTGTGGGTCT
>CANFZJ010000380.1 GCA_947451445.1 Comamonadaceae bacterium | reverse complement strand
GGGGCGTGCGCCACGCGGAGACATCGCAGCAGTACAGCAATTAATACAGGATGCTGCGCCATGATGGCTGCTGATGTGCGGCGACGCCGACTTTTGGGCGTGGTGGCTGCCGCCGCTGGGCTGGCTGGGGTGGGCGCTGCATGGTGGATGCGTCGGCCGGGCGTTGCTTTGACGGATGCCGAAGAGTCGCTGTGGCGCTTGCGGTTTGATACGCCCATGGGGGGCGTTCTGGATATGCAGGCTTTGCGAGGTCAGCCCATGCTGCTTAATTTTTGGGCAACATGGTGTCCGCCTTGCGTGGAGGAGTTGCCGTTGATCGACCGGTTTTTTCAAACACAGGCGACCAACGGTTGGCACGTGGTGGGCGTGGCGGTGGACCAATTACCCGCTGTACAAAGCTTTTTACACAAAACACCGGTGGGTTTTCCTGTCGGATTGGCTGGTTTAGCGGGTACTACTTTGAGCCGGTCGCTGGGAAACCTGAGCGGTGGTCTTCCCTTTACGGTGGTCTTTGGGGCGTCTGGGGCGGTGCTTCATCGTAAAATGGGTCGCCTAAACGCGGCCGATTTAGATCTGATTGCCGCGTTGAAATGAGTGTCGGGCGGGTGTGTTGGCTGTTTTTTGCAGAAGCCCAAAGCCCGATTTACAAATGAAATATAAGAAATAAGCGGCTGTTCTGTGAAATTAGGGTAGATTCCCCCTCTTTTTGTTGGCCGATGCTGGAGGTTTTATGGATTTACGCAAACTCAAAACGTTGATCGACTTGGTGTCTGATTCAAACGTCTCGGAACTCGAAATTACCGAAGCCGAAGGTAAGGTACGTATCGTCAAGGGCGGTGGTGCCATGGTGTACCAAGCAGCTGCGCCGGTGATGGTGGCGGCCCCTGTGGCAGTGGCTGCGGCACCGGTTGCAGAGGTGCCGGTTGCAGAGGTTCCGTTGGGTCACGTGGTCAAGTCGCCTATGGTGGGTACTTTTTACCGATCGTCCAGCCCAGGTGCCAAACCTTTTGTCGAAGTGGGCAGCCAGGTCAAAGAGGGCGAAACCATCTGCATCATTGAAGCAATGAAGATTCTGAACGAGATCGAAGCCGACAAGGCCGGTACCGTGGTGAAGATGCTGTGCGACAACGGCCAGGCGGTGGAATACGGCCAGCCTTTGTACGTGATCGAGTAAACCCACAGAGTCTGGTAGCGCATGTTTAAAAAAATACTGATCGCAAACCGTGGCGAGATCGCGCTGCGCATACAGCGTGCCTGCCGCGAGATGGGCATCAAGGCGGTGATGGTGTACTCCGAAGCCGACCGCGAAGCCAAATACGTCAAGCTGGCCGACGAGGCTGTGTGTATCGGGCCTGCGGCGTCGGCACAGAGCTATCTGAATATGCCCGCGCTGATCTCGGCGGCAGAAGTCACCGATGCGGAGGCCATCCATCCTGGCTATGGTTTCTTGAGCGAAAACGCGGACTTCGCTGAGCGGGTCGAAAAAAGTGGTTTCCAATTTATTGGGCCCACACCTGAAAACATCCGCATGATGGGTGACAAGGTGTCTGCCAAGCAGGCCATGATCAAGGCAGGAGTTCCTTGCGTGCCAGGCTCCGAGGGCGAGTTGCCCGACGATGCCGCCACCATCAAGCGGACAGCCAAGGCCATTGGCTATCCGGTCATCATCAAGGCTGCTGGCGGCGGCGGTGGCCGAGGCATGCGCGTGGTGCATACCGAGGCCGCGTTGATCAACGCCGTGCAAATGACCAAAGCGGAAGCTAAGGCTGCATTCAGCAATGCGGCGGTGTACATGGAGAAATACCTCCAGAACCCGCGCCACATTGAAATCCAGATCCTGGCCGACAAGTTTCGTAATGTGGTGTACCTGGGGGAGCGCGACTGTTCGATGCAGCGGCGTCACCAGAAGGTATTGGAGGAGGCTCCTGCGCCGGGCATTCCCCGCAAGCTGATTGAGCGCATTGGTGCTCGCTGTGCCGATGCCTGTAAGAAGATCGGCTATCGAGGTGCTGGGACGTTCGAGTTTTTGTATGAGAACGGCGAGTTCTACTTTATCGAGATGAATACCCGCGTGCAGGTGGAGCACCCGGTAACGGAGCTGATCACCGGTATCGATATTGTGCGTACCCAGATCATGGTCGCTGCAGGCGAAAAGCTGCCGTTCGCCCAGCGCCAGATCAGCATCAACGGCCATGCCATTGAGTGCCGAGTGAATGCGGAGGACGCTTATAAGTTCACGCCGTCTCCTGGTCGGATCACCATGTGGCATCCACCAGGCGGCCCTGGCGTGCGCGTCGATTCGCATGTATACACCAATTACTATGTGCCGCCGAACTATGACTCCATGGTTGGCAAGATCATTGTGCACGGGGACACCCGAGAGCAAGCGATGGCGCGTATGCGTACGGCTTTGCTGGAAACGGTGATTGAAGGTATCCATACCAACATCCCGCTGCACCGTGAGTTGATGGTCGATGCCAAATTCATGGCAGGTGGTACCAATATCCACTATTTGGAAGAGTGGCTGTCTCAGCACAAGCGTTGACCGTGGAAGCACCTATGTTTGAGATTGGCCTGATGTGCCCGCAAGACAAGGTTGAGGCGCTCAGTGATGCGCTGGATGCCTTGGATGCCTTAAGTGTGAGCGTCGAAGATGCGGACGCACAAACCGACGCTGAGCAAGCTTTGTTTGGTGAACCGGGTATGCCGCCACCGCAAGATGGCTGGCAACGCTCGCGGATTCAGGCGCTGTTTGCCACCGAAGCGCTGGCACAAGATGCCGCTGAAGTGTTGGCTGCCCAGGATTTTTTTGCCGGATGTGACCTGCTGGGCGTGACGCCTGTGCCAGAACAAGACTGGGTCCGTTTGACCCAGTCGCAGTTTGCCCCCGTGGAGATTACGCCCGACTTCTGGATTGTTCCTACTTGGCATGAGCCCCCCGCCCAGGCGAGGCAGATTATTCGCCTGGACCCTGGCTTGGCTTTTGGTACCGGTACCCACCCCACCACCCGTATGTGTCTGCGCTGGATTGCCCGCCAGAACCATTTGACTCGGGTGTTGGACTATGGGTGTGGTTCAGGTATTTTGGCGATCGGTGCGGCCAAATATGGTGCCTCGGATGTAGATGCTGTGGACATTGACGAAGCTGCGGTGCAGTCCACCCTGCTGAATGCGCAGGCCAATGGCGTCAGCCTCAAGGCGGGCTTGCCCGACCAGGCGGGTGGGCTTTACCAGACGGTACTGGCTAACATTTTGGCAACACCGTTGAAAGTGCTGGCTCCGCTGCTGTGCGCGCACGTGGCACCGGGCGGACACCTGGTTCTGGCTGGTATTCTGGAGCGCCAAGTAGACGAGTTAAAAGCCGCCTATGCACCCTGGGCTTCACTGGATGTTGCGGACAGCGAAGACGGCTGGGTCTTGATGACTGCCCCTTTGTAGATTAGTTTTTC
>CANFZJ010000379.1 GCA_947451445.1 Comamonadaceae bacterium | reverse complement strand
GTCGATCACTGCTTGCAGGGTGTCGGTGTTGTCGCTGGCAGTGGTGGCAAAGGTCAGCCGGGCCTTGCCGTGTGGCGCAATCCGCAGTGTGACGGCCATGGCGCAGACCGGGTCCAGTCCGGTATCCAACGGACCCGACGCCGGCGGTACCGCAAATGCGGCCAGCGGCTGGCTGGCATCACGGTTGCGGCCCAGCCAGTGCTGGCGGTCGGTCTGGATGCGCACACCCAGCACCTGAGGGTCGGTGTCGACCATGAAATGGGCGGCTTGCAGGGCCTGCTCGGTGGGTAGGCGCGGGGTACGTTCGAAGACCAGCGCCTGGTCTTCGGCCTGCCACTGCGCCCGTACAAACAGGTTGGTGAAGGCCGGGTGCGCTTCGTCGGCACGTGCGTCGGACAGGGTGATTTCAAACGCCGAGACCAGCTCGATCTCCAATGCTTGGTCACCCAGGTTGCGCAGCTCCACCTGGCGGAACTCGATGTCGTCCTCGGGGCTGACCCACACCGTGGTGTGCGCCTGCACACCGGGCCAGTCGGCATCGAAGCAGACCCGGTCTGAGTGGAAGGTGCTGTGGTAATCAGCGGCCGGGTCGGGTGCCGGGTGCTGGGTGACGGACACCAGCGGCTGCTCTGCTCCCCAGCGCAGGTAGAAGAAGCTGCCATAGGCATCGCGTAGCGCGTCGTCACGCCAGCGGGTGATACCGGTGCTGCGGTGGCGGCTCCAGCCTGCGCCATTGGCCCGCAGCGCCACGTGGTAGCGCCCGTTGGATAGCAGATGGGTGGGTTCCAGCGCGCTGCCGCCGGGCACGACCTCGCGCAGCAAGCCGGGTGCGCGTGGCTGCATCCATTGGCTGGGTGGTCCGGCCGGGGGGGCGTTCAGCAGCGATATCTCGCGCGGGGCACGTTCGTGCAGCAACGAGGTCACCGCCTCGATGTACGGGTTTGCCATGCCCCAGCGCTGGGCTGGGCCATCCAGCAGCACATTGGCCAAGGCAACCAGTGTCATGCCTTGGTGGTGGGCCATGAAGGTGCTGACGGGGGTGAAGGTCTCGCCGTCTGCCTGGCGTGCGGAGGTGAAATCCAGTGCCTCGATGAAGCCATACCGCCTGTGTGTGCCCAGTTTTTCTAGTGCTATGAAATTTATAGCTGCCAGTGCTGGTCCTACCTGCGATGCAAGGCCTGTGGCGTATGGGGCAATGACCAGCTCGTCCGCCGGTGTTCGGCGTAGCGCCAGCCGGGGTACGCCTTGTGGTGCGTATTGGTAGGCCAGGGTGTGGTCTTGCCCTGCGTAGGCGGACTCGGAAATGCCCCAGGGCACTTTGCGCGCCTGTGCGTAAGCTACCTGCTCTTGCACTGCGGCGTGGCAGGCTTGTTGCAGCACACTGCCGGGTGGCTCCACCAGCACTAGCGTGGGCATCAAATACTCAAACATCGACCCCGACCAGGAACGCAGTCCTGCATTGGCGCCGATGGCATAAAACGGCCGCCCCAGCGATGCCCAGTGGCGTACCGGCACATCGCCCTTGGCAATCGCCAGCAGGCTGGTCAGGCGCGACTCAGAGGCCAGCAGGTCGTAGAAGCCTGCGTCCAGTTGCTGCTCAGCCACCCGGTAGCCAATGTGCAGCAGGTTGCGCTTGCGGTGGTACAGAAAGCGGTAGTCGGCCGCCCAGGCCATGTCTTCCATGCTGTGCGCCAGGGTCAGCAGACGCGGAACATAGTCCTGGGTGCGGGTCCCCAGGTCTTTTTCGGCAGACGCGCGGGTGGCGCGGTGGTCGGCCAGCATCCAGCGCAGTTGTTCGCGCTGGGCCGGTGGCAGGCTGCTGCGGGCCGCCAGCAGCGGGGCGATGCGGCTGCGGGATGCGTTCAATGCAGTGTGGGCGGCCTGGGTGTTGTGCGGTGTCGCCGCCATCTCGCGGCAGGCCTGGGCCACGGCCAGCAAATGCCCGCTGAGGTTGCCACTGTCCACGGTAGACACATACAGCGGCAACAGCGGCGCGCAGGTCTGCGTGTCGTACCAGTTGTAGAAGTGACCCCGGTGGCGTTGCATGCGGCCCAGTGTGGCCAGGGTGGCCTCCAGCCGCTCCAGCAGGTCTTGCGTGCCAATCCAGCCAAACTGGCGGGCGCAGGCCACGCTCAGCAGGTACAGGCCGATGTTGGTGGGCGAGGTGCGGTGCGCCAGCATGTCCACCGGCAGGGTTTGCAGGTTGTCGGGTGGCAGGTAGTTGTCGTCAGGGCCTATGCAGCGTTCAAACCAGCGCCAGGTGTCGCGGGCAATGCCGTTGAGTCGGGCCAGATCGGCGGCGGGTAGGTGGATATTTTCGCTACTCGCACGGGAGCGGCTGGTCCACCAGATCCACATTGGTGACGCAGCCCACAACAGGCACAGCAACGTAGCCAAGGCCGGATGTGCCGTGCCCATGGCCAGCAGCCCGGCCAGTAACAGCAGCGCCACCACCGGCAGGCTCCAGTGCGCGCGCACCAGGGCCAGCAAGTGGGTGCGGGCCTGGGCTTGTGCGGTGGCGGCCGTGGTCCATTGCAGCAGGTGCCGGTGGCTCACGAACATGCGGTACAGGGCCCGGGCAATCGCGTCCACCGCCAGCAAAGCGTGCATCAGCAACTGGGCTACGTGCCACAGCCCGCCCCCTAGCGTGCGCCCCAGGTCGGACCCGGCCTGGCGGTAGAAGTGGCGCATGGCCAGGTCGTCGCGACTGGGTGAAAAGCCCGCCACCGCGCCCATCATCGGCCCGGCAGAAAAAGCCGCAGCCACCAGGGCCAGCGCAGCCCAGGGCGATACCGTCGGGGCGCACAGCGCCAGCAGCAGCAAGAGCAGCGAAGCCGGGGCCACCAGCGAGCGCCGCAGGTTGTCAAACATCTTCCATACATTGATGCCGCGCAATGGGTAGCGCCCTGAGTTCAGCAGAATCGCCAGCAGTTGCCAGTCGCCGCGGGTCCAGCGGTGTACCCGGGAGGCGGCCACATCGGCGTGGAAGGGCGCGTCCTCGATCACGCTGATGTTGGTGACCGCAGCGCAGCGCGCCAGCGAACCCTCCAGCAGGTCGTGGCTGAGCACCTGGCCTTCGGGCAGCCGACCCGACAGTACGGCGTGCATGGCCTTGACGTGCAGCAGGCCCTTGCCGGTGAAGCTACCTTCGCCAAACACGTCTTGGTAGACCTCGGAGGTGGCGGCGCTGTAGGGGTCGATACCGCATTGCCCGGCAAACAGCCAGTGGTACAGGGTGAAATCCTTGCGTGCAGGCAAAGGGGTGGCCACGCGCGGCTGCAGGATGCCGTAGCCCTGCACCACGCTGCGCCCGCTGGCATCCAGCCGGGGTTGGTTGTGCGGGTGGGCGGCCACACCCACCAGCTCGCGCAGGCGCCCCGGCGGCAGTTGGGTGTCGCTGTCCAAGGTGACGATGTAGGGCGTGTACGCGGCAATGCGCGAGGTGTCGCCCAGG
>CANFZJ010000378.1 GCA_947451445.1 Comamonadaceae bacterium | reverse complement strand
CAACCAGCTGGGCGAGTTTGAGTCCGGCGCCAGCGCCGCGCTGCTGGGGCCGGTGGGCTCGGTGCTGCTGGGCGGGCTGGGTACTTTGCTGGTGGCGGCCCTGTGGCTGAAGTGGTTCCCCGGCCTGGCGCAACGGGACACCTTGCACAAATGGAACACATAGACACCGTCGATGTGGTCGTGGTGGGCGCAGGCGTGGTCGGCCTGGCCGTAGCCCGCGCCCTGGCCCTGCAGGGGCGCGAAGTACTGGTGCTGGAGGCGGCCGACGCCATCGGCACGGGCACCAGTTCGCGCAACAGCGAAGTCATCCACGCCGGCTTGTACTACGCCCCCGGCTCCCTCAAAGCCCAGCTGTGCGTGCAGGGCAAGCAACAGCTGTACGCCTACTGTGCCGAGCGCGGCATAGGCCACCAGCGCTGCGGCAAACTGGTGGTGGCCACCGACGCCGACCAGCTCGCCCAGCTGCACGGCAT
Organism: Comamonadaceae bacterium; assembly: GCA_947451445.1. Lineage (GTDB taxonomy): Bacteria > Pseudomonadota > Gammaproteobacteria > Burkholderiales > Burkholderiaceae_C > Rhodoferax_B. The sequence continues at coordinate 2,995 of CANFZJ010000378.1, read as the reverse complement.
CCGCGCCCAAGCCCTGACCAACGGGGTGGACGACCTGCAACTGCTGGACCGCGACGCCGCCCGTGCGCTGGAGCCGCAGCTGGAATGCGTGGGCGCGCTGCTGTCGCCCAGCACCGGCATCGTGGACAGCCACGGGTTGATGCTGGCACTGCAGGGCGACCTGGAAAACGCGGGCGGGCTTGTGGTACTCAATACGCCTGTAGCGCATATGGAATGTGCGCAAGGCGCTATTATTTTGGAAGCAGTAGACGGCACCCGCTTGCTCGCCCAATGGGTGGTCAACGCCGCCGGCCTGGGCGCACAAGCCCTGGCCCGGCGCTGCCAAGGGCTGGACGCCCGCCATGTGCCGCCCAGCTTCTACGCCAAAGGCAACTACTTCACTCTGGCCGGACGGGCTCCGTTCCGCCACCTCATCTACCCTGCCCCGCAAGCCGCCGGGCTGGGCGTGCACCTCACGCTGGACCTGGGCGGCCAGGCCAAGTTTGGCCCCGACGTGCAATGGGTAGACAGCCCTGACGACCTGCTGGTAGACCCGGCGCGCGGCAACGCTTTTTATGCCGAGGTACGCAAATACTGGCCCGGCCTGGCCGATGGCGCGCTACAGCCCGGCTACGCAGGCATCCGCCCCAAAATCCAGGCCCCCGGTGAGGCTGCCAAAGACTTCTGCATCCAGGGCCCGGCAGAGCACGGCGTGCCCGGCCTGGTCAACCTGTTCGGCATCGAATCGCCTGGCTTGACCAGCTGCCTGGCGCTGGGCGACCGGGTGGCAAGCTTAGTAGCCAAATAGACTGCTAGCGCATATTCTGACTGCACAAGCAGCTACTTTTTATATAGCAACCATGCTGCGCGCCCTGCTCACCACCTTCAGCTGGCAAGAACTCAAACACCACCCCTGGCGCAATGCGGCGGGCGTGGTGGCGGTGATGCTGGGGGTGGCGCTGGCGTTTTCGGTGCAGCTGATCAACGCGTCGGCACTGAGCGAGTTCTCCAGCGCCGTCAGCGCGGTAGGCGGCCAGCCGGACCTGGAGCTGCGCGCCCACCAGGGCACGCTGGACGAGGCGCTGTTTGCCCGCGTGGCCGCCCACCCGGACGTGCTGGTGGCCAGCCCGGTGCTGGAGCTGACGGTGCTGACGGCAGCCACCCACACCCCCATCAAACTACTGGGCGTGGACGCGCTGGTAGTGGCCGCCGTGGCCCCCGGCACGATGCCGCAGCCGGATAAAGACGCCGACCGGCTGGCGCTGTTCGCCCCCGACACCGTGTTTCTTAACGCCGCCGCGCAGCAGCTGGCAAATGAAGGCATCTTGAAGCTGGCCAACGGCCCCACGCTCAGGGTGGCAGGCAGCGTCAGCGCGCCCGGCCCGGCGCTGGCGGTGATGGACATTGGCGCGGCGCAAGAACGGTTTGGCCAGCTCGGCCAGCTCTCCACCATCGCCCTGCGGCTGCGCGCCGGGGCCGACCAGGCCGCGCTGCTGCAGGCGCTGGACCTGCCCCCCGGCGTGACCGCCGCGCAGCCGGGCGACGCCACCCAGCGCATCAACAACCTGTCGCGCGCCTACCGGGTGAACCTGACGGTGCTGGCGCTGGTGGCGCTGTTTACCGGGGCGTTTTTGGTGTTTTCGGTGCTGTCGCTGAGTGTGGCCAAGCGGGCGCAGCAGTTTGCACTGCTGGGCGTGCTGGGGCTGACCGGGCGCGAACGCCTGCGGCTGGTACTGTGGGAATCGCTGGCGCTGGGCCTGGTGGGCAGTGCGGCGGGCATTGCGCTGGGCACGGGCTTGGCGGCCCTGGCGCTGCGCTGGCTGGGCGGCGACCTGGGCGGCGGCTACTTTGCCGGGGTCGCCCCGCGCCTGCAGTGGGACGGGCTGGCCGCGCTCATTTACGGTAGCCTGGGCGTGGCGGCGGCGCTGGTCGGCGGCTGGTGGCCCGCGCGCGCCGCGCAGCGCCTGCCGCCTGCGCAAACCTTGAAAGGCTTGGGGGCCGACTTGGGGCGTGGTACGGCCCACGGGGTCAGCCTGGCGCTGATCGGCGGGGGTCTGCTGCTGGCCTTTGCGCCGCCGGTGTTCGGCATTCCGCTGGGGGCCTACCTATCGGTGGCCTTGCTGCTGGTCGGCGGCATTACCGCCCTGCCCTGGCTGATTGCCGGGCTGTACGACCGCATCGCCCCCTGGTTAAACCACCGGTTGTTGCCCATGCTGGCCATAGAGCGGGCCCGGCGCGTGCGGCACAGCGCGGCGGTGGCCGTCAGCGGCGTGGTCGCCTCACTCAGTTTGGCGGTGGCGCTGACGGTAATGGTGGCCAGCTTTCGCGATTCCATGACGCGCTGGCTGGACGTGGTGCTGCCCGCCGACCTGTATCTGCGCACCAGCCCCACCGGCGCGGGCAATGACGCATTGACCCTGCCGCCCACCCTGGCCGCAGCCGTGGCGCAACTGCCCGGCGTGCAGCGCGTAGCCACCCAGCGCGTGCGCCCGCTGCTACTAGAGCCCGGCCAACCCACGGTGGCGCTGATAGCTAGGCAGATCGGTGACCCGGCGCGCAGCCTGCCCCTGGTGGGCGACGCGCTGCCCGTGCCTGCGGGGCAGATAGGCATCTATGTGAGCGAGCCGATGGTGGACCTGTACGGCGCACAGCCCGGCACGGTGTTTGCGCCGCTTTCTAAGGCTTTTAGCCCTCTAGCGCAGGTAGAACGTGCGCAACCAGCTACATTTTTTGTAGCAGGCGTGTGGCGCGACTACGCCCGACAGTTTGGCGCCATCAGCCTGGAACAGGCCGACTTTGAGCGCCTGACCGGCGACGCCAGCGCCACCGACATGGCGCTGTGGCTGGCCGAGGGCGCGCAGGCCGAGAGCGTACAAAAAGCGATCCAAACCCTGGCAGGCGGTGCCGCAGGTGGGCTGGAATTTGCTGCCTCTGGCGACATCCGCGCCCGCTCGCTCACCATTTTTGACCGCAGCTTTGCCGTGACCTACTGGCTGCAGGCGGTGGCCATTGGCAT
>CANFZJ010000377.1 GCA_947451445.1 Comamonadaceae bacterium | reverse complement strand
TCCATTCTGGACGCCAGCGACGGCATCATGGTGGCGCGCGGTGACCTGGCCGTGGAAGTCGGCAACGCCGCCGTGCCTGCGCTGCAAAAACGCATGATCCGCATGGCCCGCGCCAGCGACAAGGTGGTCATCACCGCCACCCAGATGATGGAAAGCATGATCACCAACCCCGTGCCCACCCGCGCCGAGGTCAGCGACGTGGCCAACGCCGTGCTGGACGGCACCGACGCGGTGATGCTCAGCGCCGAAACCGCTGCGGGCAAGTACCCGCTGGAAACCGTGCTGGAGATGGCCAACATCTGCCGCGAAGCCGAAAAAGCCGATTACGCTGAACTCGAAGCCGACTTCACCGGCAAGACCTTTAGCCGCATCGACCAGTCCATCGCCATGGGCGCGCTGTTCACCGCGTCCCACCTCGGTGCCAAAGCCATTGTGGCCATGACCGACAGCGGCTCCACCGCCCTGTGGATGAGCCGCCACAGCATCAAGGTGCCGATTTACGCCTTGACCCCGCGCCTGGCCACCCAGCGCAAGATGGCGCTGTACCGCAATGTGCGTCCTTTGTTGATGGACGCCAGCACCGACCGCGACACCGCGCTGGAGCAGGCCGAGCGCCACCTCATCAAACGCGCCATTGTGCAAAGCGGTGATGTGTACGCCATCACCTGCGGTGAACCCATGGGCGCACCGGGCGGCACCAACATGCTGAAGATCTGCCAGGTTGGGTAATCGGGTGTAACTCCGGCCACTGCGGATGCAGTGGTTCGTTGGTTAATGGTGACAGTTCAACGGGCAAACCGATGTTTGCCCGTTTTGCATGGGCGGGCCGGTTGGGGGGCGACGCTAGAATCGAAGAGTTACCGCGTGGTTACTAAAAACCACCTGGGCCCGATTTCAAACTCTCTGGAACTTCCCCATGGCACTCGTCTCTATGCGCGAACTGCTGGACCATGCCGCCGTTAACGGCTATGGCATCCCGGCCTTCAACGTCAACAATCTGGAGCAAGTCCAGGCCGTCATGGAGGCCGCCCAGGAGGTCGGCGCGCCGGTCATCTTGCAGGCCAGCGCCGGGGCCCGCAAATACGCGGGTGAGCCCTTCATCAAACACCTGATCTTGGCCGCCATCGAGGCCTATCCGCACATTCCACTGGTCATGCACCAGGACCACGGCCAAAGCCCCGAGGTGTGCCAAGGCGCGATCAACCTGGGTTTTAGCTCGGTGATGATGGACGGCTCGCTGATGGCCGACGGCAAAACCATCGCCAGCTACGAGTACAACGTAGAGGTGACCCGCAAAGTGGTGGACCTGGCCCACGCCACCGGCGTCACCGTCGAAGGCGAACTCGGCTGCCTGGGCAGCCTGGAAACCATGCAGGGTGACAAGGAAGACGGCCACGGCACCGACGCCATCATGACCATGGACCAGCTGCTGACCGACCCCGAGCAGGCCGCTGATTTCGTCAAACGCACCCAGCTCGACGCCTTGGCCATCGCCATCGGCACCAGCCACGGCGCGTACAAGTTCACCCGCAAGCCCACCGGCGACATCCTGGCCATCGAGCGCATCAAGGAAATCAACCGCCGCCTGCCCAACACCCATCTGGTGATGCACGGCTCCAGCAGCGTGCCGCAAGACCAACTGGCCCTCATCAACCAGTACGGCGGCAAGATGAAAGAAACCTACGGCGTGCCAGTCGAAGAAATCCAGAAGGCCATCCAGTTCGGCGTGCGCAAGATCAACATCGACACCGACATCCGCCTGGCCATGACCGCCGCCGTGCGCAAGTTCCTGTTTGAAAACCCCGACAAGTTCGACGCCCGCGAATGGCTCAAGCCCGCCCGCGAAGCCGCCAAGCAGATGTGCAAGCAGCGCTACCTGCAGTTCGGCTGCGAAGGCCAGGCCGCCAGCATCAAGGGCCACAGCCTGCAAGTGGTGGCTGGGCAGTACCAGCAAGGCCTGTTGGCCCAAGTCGTGCACTAAGTCGCATTTAGACTGCTATAAATAAAATAGCGCCTACCGCAGATTCAATCTGCGCTAGGCGCTATTTTTATGCCTGAAATTTAACGTGGCCCGGCATGTATTGGCGCGGACAAACGACTGGTGCACAATGCGCTGGCAGCAAGCGGGTGGCACCCAGATTGCCGCCAACCCCCTCACTTTTTAAGGAAACACCATGGGCTTACTCGACTCGGTTCTAGGCGCGGTTCTCAACAACGGCCAACAGCAGCAGCCCCAGGGTGGCGGCTTGGGTGGTTTGGGCGGAGGCCTGGGCGGCATCATCGGCATGCTGGCCAGCAACCCCCAGCTGATCCAGGTGGTGACTGGCATGCTCAGTAACAACGGCGAGCACGGCGGTTTGGGCGGCTTGACCGACAAATTCCAGCAAGCGGGCTTGGGCGACGTACTGGGCTCGTGGATTGGTGGCGGGCAGAACCAGCCTATCTCGGGCGACCAGCTGACCAACGTGCTCGGCTCTGACGCCCTGGGTGGCATCGCCGCCAAACTGGGCCTGGACCCCAGCGACGCAGCCGGTCAACTGGCGCAGGTGTTGCCCGGCTTGGTAGACCACCTCACCCCCAACGGCCAAGCCCCCGCAAGTGGCCTGGGCGACAGCAGCGATCTGTTCGGCATGCTGGGTGGTTTTCTGCAAAAATAATAGCTATCAGCGCAAGTGTGAATTGCGCTGAGTGCCTATTTGGCGCTTAGTCCAACGCCGCGAACTGCGTCATCACCTGGGCCACCGCCGTTGTCAGTTTCTTGGCGTACGGCACGTGCAAGAACTCGTTTGGCCCGTGGGCGTTGCTCTTGGGCCCCAGCACGCCGCAGACCATCATCTGGGCGGTCGGGAAACCCTGGGACAGCATATTCATCAGCGGAATCGTGCCGCCCTGGCCGATGGTGGCGCAGGGTGCGCCGAACTGGGCTTGCGAGGCAGCCTGGACGGCGGCCTCAAACCACGCTGCGCTGGACGGGGCGTTCCAGCCCGTAGAAATCTTCTCCCCCTGAAACGTCACGCGGGCCTGGTACGGCGCGTTGTCTTCCAGCAGCGCCTTCAGCTCCTGCATGGCCCGCACCCCATCCACCAGCGGCGGCAGGCGCAGCGACAGCTTGAATGCGGTGTAGGGCCGCAGTACGTTGCCCGCGTCCTGCATGGCCGGAAAGCCCTCGGCCCCGGTCACGCTCAGTGTGGGGGCCCAGGTGCGGTTCAGCAGCGCCTGCACCGGCTCGGTGGTGGTGGGCAGGGTGAAGGTGCTGGCGCCGCCGCAGTCGTAATGCGCCCAGGGAAAGCGTTTGTAGATCTCGTCGCCCAAGATGGCCGCCGTGGCGCGGGCCTGGGCCAGCCGGTCGGCGGGCACCTCGCAGTGGAAGCTGGCGGGCAGCAGGCGGCCGGTGGCGCTGTCTTCCAGCCGGTCCAGCACCTGGCGCATGATGCGAAAGCTGGACGGCACCAGGCCGCTGGCGTCGCC
>CANFZJ010000376.1 GCA_947451445.1 Comamonadaceae bacterium | reverse complement strand
CGTGGCGACACCGCCCAGCACTTCAGCATCAGCGCCGCCCTGGCCGCTACGGCCGGTAGCCCGCTGGCCGACGCGGTGGGGCTCTACAAAGAGTTGGACGATGCCAACGGCGGCAGCGGCTTCTCGTTCAACGACCTGGCCGCCGACCGCGCTGGCACCCGGCTGGGCGTGCTGGCGGTTGCCGCCAACCAGGCCCGGCTGCAGCAGCGCCTGGCCATCGGCTTGAAAGATGCGGACCTGCTGCCCAAAGTAGCCGACCTGCCCGAATTCATGCAGGCGGCGGAGTTTCAAAAACGCTTTGGCGGGGTAGACGGCCCTGGGTATAAAAAAATGGCCAACGACATCGAAGCCCGGATTGCAGCGCTAGGGCTGTACCGGTAATTTATAGAAAACACGGCTCTGGCGCAGGTAGAACGTGCACCACTAGCTGCAAATTTAATAGCAACACTAAAGAACGACCATGAGCCGCCTCGGCCACACCCGCGACAAAATCTACAAAACCGTGGCCCGCCAACTGCACGGCCAAGTGCCTTGCTGGGTGTGCGGCCAGCATGTTCTGCCTGCCGCCGCCACGCTGGAGCACATCCAGCCACTGAGCGAGGGGGGCAACAGCCACCAGGAGAATCTGGCCATCAGCCACGAGGTGTGCAACGGCCAGCGCCACGCCACGGGGGTGGTGCCGGTGTCGGCGGCACAACCGGGGCAGGTGCAGCGTACAAAGGCGTAAGTCCTGCGTAAAACAGGCGCAGAATTTAGCCTTCCAACCAGGAGGATCTCGATGTCCAACGAACGCCGTAGTTTTGTCCGTGTGGCTTTTGATGCCCCCGCGTTTTTGACAACGCCCATGGCCTTGATCGAGGTCGAGGTGGTGGACCTGTCCTTCAAAGGCGCACTGGTACGCGTATCTGAGCCCGCCCATCTGCACAAAGGCCTGCAGTGCCATCTCAGCATTACCCTGGCGGTGATGGAGGTGGGCATCATCATGGCCGTGGAGGTGGCGCACATCGCGGGCGTAGAAATCGGCTTGCTGTGCCGCAGCATCGACCTGGACAGCATGACCCACCTGCGCCGCCTGATCGAGCTGCAGCTGAACAACCCAGCCCTGTTGGAGCGCGAGTTCAAGGCGCTGGTGTCGCTCTGACCCGTATCGCACCAAGTTAGACATTTCGCCACCTAAATGGGTCCATGAATACCCGAATAGGTGCATCCATCTTGTATATCAGTTGGCATAATTTCTGCATGGAGATATGCCATGACCACTGCCTCCGAGATCAGCACCCGCATCATTGAAGCCGTAATGGCGCAAAAACTCGCCCCTGGCGCCCGGCTGGGCGAGCAGCCGCTGGCCATGCTGTTCGACTGCAGCCGCACCATCGTGCGCGAGGCCCTGACCCGGTTGGCCGCGCGCGGCATCGTCACCGTCAGCGCACGCCGGGGCTGGTATGTGATCGAACCGTCGCAAGACGAAGCCCGTGAGGCCTTCGAAGCGCGCCGAGTGATTGAAACCGGCCTGATCCGCAGCCTGCAAGGCATAGGCAAGCCCGCGCTAAAACGGCTTAAACAGCATTTAAAGCAAGAAAAAGCCGCCGTTGAAGGCAATGACGTGGGGGCGCGCAGCTTTTTGTTGGGCGACTTCCACGTCTGCCTGGCCGAATGCCTGGGCAACAGCCTGCTGGCCGACACGCTGCGCGACTTCACCGCCCGCACCACGCTCATCGCCATGCTGTACCAGTCGTCGCACAACGCAGCACAGTCCTGCGACGAGCATGTGCAGATCGTCAACGCACTGGAACAGGGCGACACCGCTCTGGCCGAACAGCTCATGGCCGCCCACATCGGCACGGTGCAGCAGGCGCTGCGCCTGCCCGTCAGCACAGACCCGCTGGCCCAGCTGCGCGACGCGCTGGCCCCGGTGGGCAAGGCCGCACCCGCATCTGCGGCACAGGTCTTGCATACAAGATCACGCAAAACAAAACCCGCCTCCCCTTCCGACGACCCATCCACTTACCTAGGAGCCTTGCTATGACCACCACCCGCCGTTTGCAATTAGGCCTTGCCGCCGCCGCCCTGCTGTCCGCCCTGGGCGCGCAGGCCCAGACCGCGCTGGACGATGTGCTGAAAGCCAAAAAGATCACCATCGCCATCCCCACCGACTTCCCGCCCTACGGTTTTGTCGGCACCGACCTGCAGCCGCAAGGTCTGGATGTGGATATGGCCCGCTACATCGCCAGCAAGCTGGGCGTCGCGGTAGAGCTCACCCCGGTGACCAGTGCCAACCGCGTGGCCTATCTGCAGTCCAAAAAGGCCGACCTGGTGATCTCCACGCTGGGCAAAAACCCCGAGCGCGAAAAAGTCATCGACTTCACGTCCGCCTATTCGCCCTTCTTCCAGGCCGTGTTTGCGCCCAAAACACTGGCCATCAAGAGCTTTGCCGACCTGGCAGGCAAGACCGTGGGCGTCACCCGGGGCGCCATTGAAGACCAGGAGCTAACCAAGCTGGCCCCTGCCGGCACCGACATCAAGCGCTTTGAAGACAACAACGTCACCGTTTCGTCCTTCGTCTCCGGCCAGGTACAGGTGATTGCCACCGGCGCATCGGTCGCGGGCAACCTGATGGCCAAAAACCCGCAGCTGGCCACCGAATACAAGCTGCTGCTGAAAGACTCGCCCAACTTCATCGGCATTGCCAAGGGCGAAGACAAGCTGCGGCTGAAGGTCAACGAGATCATTGCCGACGGCAAAAAATCGGGCGACCTGGACAAGCTGGCCGTGCGCTGGCTGGGCCGCCCCGCAGGCGACCTCCCCCAATAACACGCACTGGAGGCCCTATGCGCATCCAACTCGACTTCATGGCCGTGCTGGCCCAGTGGCCGCTGCTGCTCAAAGGCGTGGGCTGGACGCTGGCGCTGACGCTGATCGCCACAGCGGTTGGCGCGGTGGTCGGCATTGCCTGCGCCTGGGTGCGCAGCCAGAACAGCCGTGCGCCCTGGTGGCTACAGGCGCTGGTGGGCGCGTATGTGGAGCTGATCCGCAACACGCCGTTCATCGTGCAGCTGTTCTTCATCTTCTTCGGTCTGCCCGCGCTGGGCTTCAAGCTGACGCCCGAGGTGGCGTCCATCCTGGCGATGGTGGTCAACCTGGGGGCCTACGCCACCGAAATCATCCGCTCGGGCATCGACGCCACGCCCAAGGGCCAGATCGAAGCGGCCATGAGCCTGGCGCTGAACCGGGTGCAGATATTCACCCGCGTGGTGCTGCCGCCTGCGCTGAAGAAGGTGTGGCCCGCGCTGGTCAGCCAGATCGTCATCGTGATGCTGGGCTCGGCGGTGTGTGGGCAGATATCGACCGAAGAACTCAGCTACGCCGCCAACCTGATCCAGAGCCGCAATTTCCGCGCGTTCGAGGCCTTCATCATCGGCACCTGCATCTACCTCACCTTGTCTGTGTCGGTGCGCAAGCTGCTGAACTGGCTCGGCCCCCGCT
>CANFZJ010000375.1 GCA_947451445.1 Comamonadaceae bacterium | reverse complement strand
TCGCAAAAAACCAAGCTCTCGCCCGACATCCGCGCCTACTACGAGCAGGTGTTTGTCGTGCGCGCCAAGAGCGTGGTGGACAGCCCCGCCGTCGCGCCTTCTGTGCCAGCCCGCAAGCCCCGCGCCCCGGCGGTGAAAAAGCCCGTCGCCAAGCCCGTCGTGCAGGCTGCAGCGGTGGTAGACCCTGCGGCCCAAGCCGTCCAGGCCATTTTGGCCGCCGTGCCCGGCCTGCAAGACGGCCAAGCCGTCGCCTTGAACGAGGCCGTGCGCCTGCTGCACGACGCCAAGCTGCTGGGTAAAAACGCCTCGTCCCTCAAGTTTTTCAAAAAATACGCCCCCCGGTTCGAACTGTCGCCCGAAGTCCAGCCCACCAAGCTGCGCTACCTGGCTTGAACCCGATTGATTGGGCTGCGCCCTGGCTACAGCCCTACCGCACGGTGGGGCAAGCGGTGGCGGCCCAGCTGCAGTCCGGGCTGGATTTGCCAGCGGCCTTGAATGCCACTGCCTGCGCGCCCGTCCAGTTCGTCCCCCAGTCCGCCCTGCCGCCCGGCGAGGCTTACGAGCACTTCATCTACCGCACCCGCTGTGTGCCCACGCGCAACAACCTGCACGACTTCTTCAACGGTCTGTGCTGGCTGCAGTGTCCGCAGACCAAACTCCGGCTCAACCAGCTGCAGGCCACCGAGATTGCCGCCGCAGGCGGTGTACCGCCCCTGCGCGGCCCGGTGCGTGACGCGCTGACCGTACTGGACGAAAACGCCGCCTTCCTCATCGCCCCGCCCGCCCTGTGGGAGGCTCTGCGCCAGCGCGACTGGCCGCGCCTGTTCGTCACCCTGCGCCCGCTGTGGGCCGAGGCCCGCTTGCAGCTGTTTGGCCACGCCCTGCTGGAAAAACTGGTTTACCCAAGAAAACCGATGGTGGCGCACGTCTACTGTGCGCAGACAGCTATTACTTCAATAGCAAATGTGGATGCCGATGTGGCGGCCCAGCTCCACGCAGCGCAGCTGGCGCGCAAACCGTTTACGCCCCTGCCGGTGCTGGGCGTGCCCGGCTGGTGGGCCGACAATGCCGACGCTGCGTTTTACGACGACCCCCAGGTCTTTCGCCCACCGCGCCTTGAACTTTTGCCCCCCAAGCCGCATCTAACCACGGCAATTCTTACGGAGAAACCATGAAACGCATCTTGTTGTTCATCCTCACCAACGTCCTGGTCGTCACGGTGCTGGGCATCGTCGCCAGCCTGCTGGGGGTGAACCGCTACCTCACCGCCAATGGCCTGAACCTGGGCGCGCTGCTCGGGTTTGCGCTGGTCATGGGTTTTGGCGGGGCCATCATCTCGCTGCTGATCAGCAAGCCTATGGCCAAGTGGACGTCCGGCGTGCGCGTTATCAGCCAGCCGCAAAACGCGGATGAAGCCTGGATTGTCGAGACGGTGCGCAAGCTCGCCGACAAGGCCCAGATCGGCATGCCCGAAGTCGGTATTTTTGACGGCGACCCCAACGCTTTCGCCACCGGCGCATTCAAAAACTCGTCCCTGGTGGCCGTCTCCACCGGCCTGCTGCAAGGCATGACGCACGAAGAGATTGAAGCCGTGCTGGGCCATGAAATCGCCCACGTTGCCAATGGCGACATGGTGACCATGACCTTGATCCAGGGCGTGATGAACACCTTCGTCGTGTTTTTGAGCCGCGTCATCGGCTACGCGGTAGACAGCTTTTTGCGCAAGGGCGACGACCGTAACAGCGGCCCCGGCATGGGTTATTACATCAGCACCATCGTGCTGGACATCGTGCTCGGCTTTGCCGCCAGCATGGTGGTGGCCTGGTTCTCACGCCAGCGTGAATTCCGCGCCGACGCGGGTGCCGCCCAGCTGATGGGCCGCAAGCAACCGATGGTGAACGCCCTGGCCCGCCTGGGTGGCCTGCACACGGCGGAGCTGCCCAAGAGTGTGGCTGCGTTTGGCATTGCCGGTGGCATCGGCCAGCTGTTCTCGACCCACCCGCCCATCGAGGCCCGCATCGCCGCTTTGCAAAATGCCCGGTAACTTGGCGCTGCGCTGGCAGTGGGCGCGCATCGACGAGCTGAGCGCCCGCGACTTCCACGCCGCCAAGCTGCTGCGTGACGCGGTGTTTGTGGTCGAGCAAAACTGTGTCTACCAAGACGCCGACGCGTTGGATTTGGTCAGCTGGCACCTGCTGGGCTGGTCTGGCGACCGGCTGGCCGCTTATCTGCGTGTGGTCGACCCCGGCAGCAACTACCCCGAGCCCTCGCTGGGCCGGGTGCTGAGTTCTCCGGCTTTTCGCGGCCAAGGCCTGGGCCAGCAACTGGTCGCCGAGGCCTTACAGCGCTGCGCCACCACCTGGCCCGGCCAGCCGAACCGCATCAGCGCACAGCAGTATCTGCTGCAGTTTTACCAGGGCTTTGGTTTTGTACCGGTGGGCGAGACCTACCTGGAGGATGGCATTCCGCATGTGGAAATGCTATTAATTAAGTAGCTGCTAGCGCAGGTGCTGCCTGCGCCAGAGCCACTTTTTACCTACAAATTACACCAGCAGCGCGTTGACCCGCTTCACATAGGCCGCTGGGTCGGCAGGTAAGCCACCCTCGGCCAGCAGGGCCTGGTCGAACAGGATGTGCGCCAGGTCGTTGAAGTGGACGGAGCCGTCCAGCTTCTTGACCAACGCGTGTTCGGCGTTCACTTCCAGCACGGGTTTGACTTCAGGGGCGACCTGGCCGGCTTGCTTGAGCATGCGGGCCAGCTGGGTGCTCATGCCGTCGTCTTGCACCACCAGGCAGGCAGGGCTGTCCACCAGGCGGGTGGTGACGCGCACGTCTTCGGCCTTGTCTTTCAGGGCTTCTTTCAGCTTGGCCAGCAGGGGTTTGAAGGTTTCGGCAGCGGCTTCGGCGGCTTTCTTTTCGTCTTCGTCGAGCAGCTTGCCCAGGTCTACTGCGCCCTTGGCGACGGACTGCAGCGGCGTGCCGTCAAAGTCTTGCAGGTAGTTCAGCGCCCATTCGTCCACGCGGTCGGTCATCAGCAGGACTTCGATGCCCTTTTTCTTGAAGACTTCCAGCTGGGGGCTGTTCTTGGCGGCGGCGGCGTTGTCGGCGGTGATGTAGTAGATGGCGTCCTGGCCGTCCTTCATGCGCGCCTTGTAGTCGGCAAAACTGACGGTGCTGGTGTCGGTGGTGCTGCTCGCAAAGCGCAGCAGCTTGGCCAGACGCTCGCGGTTGGCGAAGTCTTCGCCCAGGCCTTCCTTCAGCACCGCGCCGAACTCGGCGTAGAACTGGCTGTATTTGCCGACCAGGGCCTTGTCTTCGTCAGACACCACATCGGTCACATCATCTGTAGCCACGGGCAATGCGTTGTGCTTGGCCAAATCTTCCAGCATGCCCAGGACGCGCTTGGTGCAGCCTTCGCGGATGGCCTTGACGTCGCGGCTTTCCTGCAGCAGCTCGCGGCTGACGTTCAGCGGCAGGTCGGCGGAAT
>CANFZJ010000374.1 GCA_947451445.1 Comamonadaceae bacterium | reverse complement strand
GATCGGGTGCGCCGGCAACCCAGGGATGGTCGATCGTGATGCGCAGCAAACCGCCTGCAGAGCGCTCGATCTCCACGAGGTCATAACCGAATCCGGTTACGGTTTGTTCAACGATTTCTTGTAATGCCACGTGTGCTGTTGACTTGTGCAATTGCCCTGAAAGCCTGCTAAATCAGCGGCTTACAGAGCGTATTAAAAACAATCGACCAAAAAAAACGGGCCGGTAATTACCCGCCCGTTTGGTCGTGAGCTCTTATTCTAGCCCAGAAATAGGCTTATTGCACCAGCGCGCAGGGGCTTTATGGCCTATAAGCTTGCCGAGACCAGGGTTCGGGTGTAGGCGTGCTGGGGGGCATCCAACACCGCATGGGCCGGGCCATACTCCACGATGTTGCCGTTTTGCAGCACCAGCACCTGGTGTGCCATGGCGCGTACCACGGCCATATCGTGGGTAATGAGCAAATAAGCCAGGCCACGTTCGCGTTGCAGGCGCTGCAAAAGTTGCAACACCTGCTGTTGAATGCTGACATCCAGCGCACTGGTGGGTTCGTCCAGCACCAGCAACTGCGGCCGCACGATCAAGGCCCGCGCAATCGCCAACCGCTGGCGCTGCCCGCCCGAAAAGGCGTGCGGATAGCGCTGCAACAGCCCGGGAAACTGCGCCTCGTCCATGCCGACATCGGCCAGCACCTGCTCCACTTGGGCCTTGCGCTCGGCGGCAGACAGCTGCGGCGCGTGCACTTGCAGGCCCTCGCCCACGATCTCCTCCACCGTCAGGCGCGGTGACAGGCTTGAGAATGGATCTTGAAAAACAACTTGCAGCTTTGCGCGCAGGGCCTTGTTATGGGTTGCGTCTCGGCTCCAGCCCTGGCCTGCCAACGCCAAGCTGCCGCCAAAGGCTTGCAAACCCAGCACCGCCAGCGCCAAGGTGGACTTGCCCGAACCCGACTCGCCCACCACGCCCAGGGTCTGGCCCGCCGGAACCGCAAAGCTGGCGCCCTGCAATGCCACAAATTCGCCTTTTTTGAACCACCCCCGCACGCCCGGTGCGGCCGCCGGATAACCCACCCGCAACCCCTCGGCCTGCAGCAGCGGCGCATGCAGCGGTGCCTCCACTACGTCGCGCACCGGTTTGCTGTCGATGAGTCTGCGGGTATAGCGGTGCTGCGGGCTGGCAAACACCTGGGCTACGTTGCCGGTTTCCACGATCTGGCCGCGCTCCATCACCGCCACGCGGTCGGCAAATTGCTGTACCAGGTGCAGGTCGTGGGTAATGAGCAGAATCGCCATGCCGTGCTGGCGCTGCAGGTCGGCCAGCAGCGCCAGAATCTGCCCGCGCACCGCCACATCCAGCGCCGTAGTGGGTTCGTCGGCTAGCAACAGCTTGGGCTTGCAGGCCAGCGCCATGGCGATCATGGCGCGTTGGCGCTGGCCGCCACTGAGCTGGTGCGGGTAGCTATTGGCCCGGCGGGTGGCATCCGCGATGCCGGTGCTTGCTATTATTTCGATAGCTGCTTGCGCCGATTGTGCTTGCGTGAGACCCTGTTTTAGTTCAAAAACCTCAGCGACCTGGCGGCCAATGGTGAACAGCGGGTTCAGCGCCGTCATGGGCTCCTGGAAAATCATCGCGATGTCTTGGCCACGGATGCCGCGCAGTGCGCGTTCGGGTAAAGCCAGCACATCCTGCCCACCGAACAAGGCCCGGCCTGTGGTGCGCGCATCGGCCACCAAGCCCAGCAGACTCAGCGCCGTGATGGATTTGCCCGAGCCCGACTCGCCCACCAGCGCAAATTTTTCGCCCGGCTGAATTTGAAAACTGATGCGGTCCACCACGGCTGTCTCGCCAAACCGCACCGTCAAATCCTGTACATCCAACAAACACGCCCCCACGCTTGGCACTTCGTGTCCTGCGCTGCCCCCCGAGGGGGCTTTCGCTCCTTGGAGCGGTCCTGCGGCGCGCTTCATACCTGCACCTTTCGTGGATCAAGCGCATCGCGCAGCGCGTCGCCCATGAAGGTCAGCAGCAGCAAGGTGACGGCCAGCACCGCAAAAGTGGACAACGAAATCCACCAGGCGTCGATGTTGTTTTTGCCCTGCCCCAGCAGCTCACCCAGCGACGGCGTGCCCGGCGGCACGCCCAGGCCCAGAAAGTCCAGCGAGGTCAGCGCCAGAATGGCCGCACTCATGCGAAACGGCAGAAAGGTGACCACGGGCGTCAGGCTGTTCGGCAGGATGTGACGCCAGATGATCTGCGCGTTGCCCACGCCCAGAGCGCGTGCGGCCTTCACGTAGTCCATTTGCCGGTTGCGCAGAAACTCGGCCCGCACGTAGTCGCTCAGGCCCATCCAGCCAAACAGACTCAACAACACCAGCAACAGGCTGATGCTGGGCGCAAAGATGGCGCTAAAGATGATCAGCAGGTACAGCTCGGGCATGGAGCCCCAGATTTCGATGAAACGCTGGAACGCCAGGTCGATCTTGCCGCCAAAAAAGCCCTGCACCGCCCCGGTCAGCACCCCCAGCAGCGTGCCCACCGCCGTCAGCGCCAGCGCAAACAACACACTGACACGAAAGCCGTACAGCAGCTGCGCCAGCAGGTCGCGGCCCCGGTCGTCGGTGCCCAGCAGGTTGTCGCGCGACGGGGCCGAGGGGTTGGGGAACTTGGCGAAGTAGTTCAGCGTTTTGGGGCCGTAGGGATTCAAGGGATAGATCGCCCAATTACCGTCTCGGGCCAGCTGGGCCCGGATGAACGGGTCCAGGTAGTCGGTAGGCGAGTCAAAGTCGCCGCCAAAGGTCTTTTCGGAATAGTCCTTGACCAGTGGGAAATAGGTCTGGCCCTGGTAGCGCAAGACCAACGGCTTGTCGTTGCACAGCACCTCGGCCAACAGGCTGGTGGCGACCAGAATGCAAAAAGCCACCAGGCTCCAGTAGCCCAGGCGATTCCGCTTGAAGCGTTGCCAGGCACGCTGGCGCGGGGATGGGCTAATCAAATCTGACACGGGGGTCCACCCACACATAACAAAGATCAGAAACCAGCTTGGTCACCAAGCCGATCAAGGTAAACAGGTACAGCGTGCCCAGCACCACCGGGTAGTCGCGGCGGATGACGCTCTCGTAACTCAACAGGCCCAGGCCGTCGAGGGAAAACAGGGTTTCGATCAGCAGCGAACCGGTGAAGAACGCGCCGATGAAGGCCGCCGGAAAGCCGGTGACGATGGGAATCAGCGCGTTGCGCAACACATGCTTCCACAGCACCTGGCGCTCGCTCAGGCCTTTGGCGCGGGCGGTCAGCACGTACTGTTTGCGGATTTCTTCCAGAAACGCGTTTTTGGTCAGCATGGCGGTGACGGCAAAACTGCCCATCACCATGGCGGTCACCGGCAAGGCGATATGCCACAGGTAGTCGGTCACTTTGGCGGCCCAGCCCAGTTCGGCAAAGTTGCTGGACACCAGCCCGCGCAGCGGAAACCACTGCAGCTGCCCGCCAAACACCACCAGCAG
>CANFZJ010000373.1 GCA_947451445.1 Comamonadaceae bacterium | reverse complement strand
GTGCGCGTCAGGGCCTGGTCGGCGCGTTCACGCAGTTGGCGGTTCAGGTGGTCTATCAGCATCTGGGATTTCTTGGCGCAAAACGTCGTCCAGCGTGGCCATGACCTGATGGGCCAGCCAGGGGGACAGGGTGTCGTCCAGCAGGTAGGGCGGCAGCAGGTAGACGGTACGGCCAATCGGGCGGATCAGCAGTTCGCGGGCCCGGCCTGCGAGGTGGAAGCGGTCGGCAAAGCGCGGACCGGGGTCTTTGACATCGAAGGCCCACACCATGCCGAGGTGGCGAAAGTTCTCTACCCGGGGGTCAGCCTGCAGCGGGGCCAGCGCGGCGCTGAGGGTGGCGGCTTGCAGGCGGTTGTGGGCCAGCACGCCGTCTTGGTCAAAGCGGTCCAGCACGGCCAGCGCGGCGCGGCAGGCCAGCGCGTTGCCGGTGTAGGAATGCGAGTGCAAAAAACCGCGCGCCACGTCGTCGTCCAGAAAGGCTTCGTACACACTGTCACGCGACAGCACCAGCGACAAGGGCAGGTAGCCGCCGCTGATGCCTTTGGACAGACACAGCAGATCGGGCCAGATGCCTGCCTGCTCGACGGCGAAAAACGTGCCGGTGCGGCCGCAGCCGACGGCGATTTCGTCGGCAATCAGCAGCACCTGGTACTGGTCGCACAGCGCGCGGGCGGCTTGCAGGTAGGCCGGGTGGTACATGGCCATGCCCGCCGCGCCCTGCACCAGCGGCTCCAAAATCAGCGCGGCGATCTGGCCGTGCTGGGCTTGCAGCAGGGCTTGCAGCTCGGCGGCGGCGCGCAGGGCCACATCTTGCGCCGATTCACCAGGCCGGGCCTGGCGCGCATCGGGCGACATCACCTGGTGCGAGCGCAGCAGCAGCGGGTCGTAGGCATCGCGGAAGATTTGCACGTCGGTGACGGCCAGCGCGCCCAGGGTTTCGCCGTGGTAACCCTGGCGCAGGCAGACAAAGCCGCGCTTGTCGCCCAGGCCCCGGTTGCGCCAGTGGTGAAAAGCCATCTTCAAGGCGATTTCCACGGCAGACGCGCCGTCGCTGGCAAAGAAGCAGTGGCCCAGCACGCCGCCGGTCAGCGCGGACAGGCGTTCGGCCAGTTCCACGGCAGGGGCGTGGGTACACCCGGCCAGCATCACGTGCGGCAGGGTGTCGAGCTGGTCTTTGATGGCGGCGTTGATGCGCGCGTCGGCATGGCCAAACAGGTTGACCCACCAGGAGCTGATGGTGTCGAAGTAGCGCTTACCGTCTTCGTCAAACAGCCACACGCCCTGGCCGCGCACGATGGGCAGCGGCGGCACCTGGGCGGCACGCTGCATTTGGGTGCAGGGGTGCCAGATGTGCGCCAGGCTGCGCGCTACCAGAGAGCTGGTCATGGCCTACGCCGTCAGCCGCTCCAGCGCTTCCTGGTATTTGGCGGCGGTTTTGGCGATCACGTCGGCGGGGACGCGGGGCGCGGGTGGGGTTTTGTCCCAGGGCTTGCCGTCTACCTTGGCCTGTTCCAGCCAGTCGCGCACGAACTGCTTGTCGTAGCTGGGCGGGTTTTGTCCGGCGGCAAAAGCGGCTTCGTAGCCCTCGACCGGCCAGTAGCGCGACGAATCGGGCGTGAGCACCTCGTCCATCAGCGTGAGCGTGCCGTTGTCGTCCAGGCCAAATTCAAACTTGGTGTCGGCAATGATCACGCCCTTGGTCAGGGCGATCTCGGCAGCGGCGCTGTAGATCTGGATGCTCAGGTCGCGGATGCGGGTGGCCAGGTCCAGGCCGATCATGTCCACGGTCTGCGCGAAGGTGATGTTCTCGTCGTGGTCGCCCACGGCGGCCTTGGCGGCAGGGGTGTAGATGGGCGCGGGCAGTTTGCTGGCGTTTTGCAGCCCGGCGGGCAGCTGCACACCGCAGACCGCGCTGTTGTGCTGGTATTCCTTCCAGCCGCTACCCGCCAAATAGCCGCGCACCACGGCTTCGACCGGCAGGGGCTTGAGGCGCTTGACCAGCATGGAGCGGCCGGTGACCTGGGCCACTTCGTCGGGCTGGACGGCGCTCTCGGGCGCGTCGCCGGTCAGGTGGTTGGGGCAGATGTGGCCTAGCTTGTCAAACCAGAACAGCGCCATCTGCGTCAGCAAAATGCCCTTGCCCGGAATCGGTTCGCCTATGATGACGTCAAACGCGCTCAGGCGGTCGCTGGCCACCATCAGGATGCGGTCGGTGCCCACGGCGTAGTTGTCGCGCACTTTGCCGCGCGCCAGCAGGGGCAGGCTGTGGATGGAGGAGGTGTGAACGGTGGTCATCGGGGTGGCTCGGAAGGGGGTTGCAGTGGAAGGCGAACCCGTGAGTGTAAAACCTGCGCGCCCTGCCCCACTTTTGCCGGTCTATGGCTTTATGCGCCAAATAGGCTTCTAGCGCATATAGAGCGTGCGGCAATAGCTATTAATTAAATAGCAAACTCCAGCATGGAATCTGGGGCTAGGCCGTGGTCACCCGCGCTGGAACTTGAACACCGCCGTGCTGGCCAATGCGTTGGGCAAAAAACGCACTTCGCGCCCCTCTTGCAGGCCGAAGGCGTCCAGCACGTGCAGGCTGTTTTTGGCGGCCAGGGCTTTGAAGTCTTTGAAGGTGCCGACGCGGATGTTGGGCGTGTCGTACCACTGGTAGGGCAGGCGCTTGGTGACCGGCATGCGGCCTTGCAGCACGCTGAGGCGGTTCGGCCAGTGGCCGAAATTGGGAAAGGCCAGCACGCCCATGCGGCCGACGCGGGCGGTCTCGCGCAGCATGACTTCGGCGTTGCGCAGGTGCTGCAGGGTGTCGATTTGCAGCACCACGTCGAACGAGGCGTCTTCAAACATCTGCAAACCTTCGTTCAGGTTCAGCTGGATGACGTTGACGCCGCGCTGTACGCAGGTGAGCAGCTTGGCGTCGTCGATTTCAATGCCGTAGCCGGTGCAGCCGCGCGTGGCCTGCAGGTGGGCCAGCAGCGCGCCGTCACCGCAGCCCAGGTCGAGCACGCGGGAGCCTTCGGGGATGAGCCGGGCGATGGAGGCGTGCATGGGGTTCATGTGCCAACCCTCTCAAAATAAGAGCGCACGATGCCCATGTAGCGGGCGTCGTCGAGCAAAAAGGCGTCATGCCCGTGGGGCGCGTCGATCTCGGCGTAGCTCAGGGTGCGGCGGTTGTCCAGCAAGGCTTTGACCATTTCGCGGCTGCGCTGGGGCGAAAAGCGCCAGTCGGTGGTGAAGCTGACCAGCAAAAACTGGGCTTTGACGTGGGCCAGGGCGGCGGACAAGTTGCCGCCAAACTTGCGCGCCGGGTCAAAGTAGTCCAGCGCCCGGGTGATCAGCAGGTAGGTGTTGGCGTCAAAGTATTCGCTGAACTTGTCGCCCTGGTAGCGCAGATAGCTTTCGATCTGGAACTCGGCGTCTTGCGTGGTGTAGCGGTAAGCGTCGCTTACCAGCTGTCGGCCAAACTTGGTGTTCATCACGTCGTCGCTTAAATACGTGATGTGGCCGATCATGCGGGCGATGCGCGGGCCGCG
>CANFZJ010000372.1 GCA_947451445.1 Comamonadaceae bacterium | reverse complement strand
CGTTTTTGAGGGTGAAGCCAAATCGACCGGCTTTTTACGCGGCCAGAAAGCGGTAAAAGTTGCGCAGCATCCCGGCGGTCGCGCCCCAGATGAAGCGCTCGGTCGGCCCGTCCTGGTAGGGCATGGAGAACCAGGTCCGCTGCCGCCCTTCCCACTCAAAAGCATGGCGTCGATGGTGGGCCGGGTCCATCAGATAAGCCAACGGCACCTCGAACGCAGCAGCCACTTCATCGGCTTGCAGCGCCAGCGTAAAGCCAGGGCGCACCAACCCCACCACCGGGGCAACGATAAAACCAGTGCCGGTCACGTAGTCCGGCAGCTGACCGATCACCTGCACATAGTCAGCGACCAAGCCCACCTCTTCCCAGGCTTCGCGCAGCGCAGTGGCGCTGGCATCGGCATCCACCGCATCGACCTTGCCGCCAGGAAAGGCGATTTGGCCGGAATGGCTGGACAGGTGCAGCGTGCGCTCGGTCAACAGCACCGTGGGGCCGCTGGCGCGCTGGACGATGGGCAGCAGCACGGCAGCATGCCGGGGCGGGTTGTCGGTAAAACGCGGCTCGGCCCGCACTTCGGGCTGCCACACCGGCGGCATCTGAAAGCGCTGGCGCAGAGCGTCTGCAGACAACGCAGACACATCCACGGCGGGCAGATGCGCGTCATGGCCCAGTACCGGCATCTGGCGCGGATCGAATGGAGGTAGTTTTGACAAGGGCGGACTCGGTTTTTAAAAACCATAGAAAAAGCCGCCACAAGCTTGACGCTTGGGCGGCTTTTTCAAGGGTGGCTAAGAGCTTACGCGGCCACTGCTGCTGCGGCGGCCTTGGCTGCTGCAACCTTAGCGCGGTTAGGCAGCTTTTCCTTGATACGCGCCGACTTACCGCTGCGGTCACGCAGGTAGTACAGCTTGGCGCGGCGCACGTCACCACGGCGCTTGACTTCGATGCCAGCGATCAACGGGCTGTAGGTTTGGAACGTACGTTCCACGCCTTCGCCGCTGGAGATCTTGCGCACGGTGAAGCCGCTGTTCAGGCCACGATTGCGCTTGGCAATCACGACGCCTTCATAGGCCTGCACACGCTTACGCGCACCTTCAACCACGTTGACACTGACGACTACAGTGTCGCCGGGGGCGAAAGCTGGAATCACTTTAGCCAAACGGGCAATTTCTTCTTGCTCTAGGATTTCGATTAAGTTCATGGTTTTCCTCTTGTGATCATGCGAGCGCCTAAATTAGCAGTGTGGTTCTCAACAAGGAGAAGCACGGCATTCACCGGAATGGAAAATGCGGCCGGGCAGAGGATCGAAAAGCCTTCGATTATAACTGTTCACGCAGGAATTTCTCATCCTGGCGGCTCAGTCGGCCTGCGGCGCGGGCGGCCAGCAACAGCTCGGGGCGGCGCTGGGCGGTCAGCGTAAGCCGCTGGTCGCGCCGCCAGCGCTCGATGTGCAGATGGTGGCCGGACAGCAGGGCGGCAGGCACGGAGTGGCCGTCCCAGGCTTCAGGGCGGGTGTAGTGCGGGCAATCCAGCAAACCGTCCAGCGCCGGGTTGAAGCTGTCAAACTGGTGGCTGCCTGCGTCGTTGAGCACACCGGGCTGCAAGCGCGCTACAGCGTCCAGCAAGGCCATGGCGGCAATTTCGCCGCCCGACAGCACGAAGTCACCCAGGCTGATCTGGTGGGTCACAAAACGGTCGATAAACCGCTGGTCAATGCCCTCATAGCGCCCGCACACCAACACCGCACCGGCACTGGCCGACCAAGCCTCCACCGCACCATGGTTGAGCGCTTGGCCCAGGGGGGAAAACAGCACGACGGGGGCCAGGGTCGCGTCAGCGCGCTGGACTTGAATGGCCTGCAGGCAACGCGCCAGGGGCTCGGCCAGCATCACCATGCCGGGACCGCCGCCAAACGGGCGGTCATCCACGCGCCGGTAGTTGCCATCGGCAAAATCGCGCGGATTCCAGATGTGCACCTGCACCGCACCGGATTCATACGCACGGCGTGTCACGCCGCTGGTTAAAAACGGCGCGAACAACTCAGGGAACAGACTGATGATGTCGAAGCGCATCGGCTTATTCCATCAGTAGTCGGGCTGCCAATCCACCGTGATGCAGCGCGTGGGCAAGTCCACCTTGTCCACGTACACCGCCACAAACGGCACCATGCGTTCCAGCGCCTGCATAACGCCCGCTTCATCCGCTGCCTCGTAGGCGATGACCAGTACGGTTTGCGCGCCGGTAGACAACAGTTCTTTGACTTGCCCCAAGGCCACGCCTTCGCGGTTGACCACATCCAGGCCAATCAGATCGACCCAGTAATACTCGTCCGTGGCAACGGTCGGGAAGTGGGTGCGGGGCACAAAAATGCGGGCTCCGCGCAGTGCCTCGGCGGCATCGCGCCCCTCCACCCCATGCGCTTGGGCAACGACACCACCGGAGTGGTCTTTGGCCCCCATCACACGCAACACACGGGTGTCGGTGAAGGTCTTGGTGCCGCGCTCGGTGGGCAGCAAGTACCAGAGTTTGGAAGAAAAAAGCGCCTCGGGCGCAGCGCTGTGGGATACGACCTTGAACCAGCCCTTGACCCCCCACGCATCCCCAATGCGCCCTACTTCTACGGCGTCCGCCGGCAATTCAGCAGTGTCTAAGGATGGCATCATGGTGGTAAGTCGCTGGTGTTAACGTAAAAAAACTTTCATGCTTCGTATCGGCAAGCCGTCGAAGCCATGAAAGTCAGGCGCATCCCGCAAGATGCGCAGCAAGCCGAGCGGCTTGAAATTAGGCGGTTGGCGCTGCTGCTTTAGCAGCTTGGGCAATCAGACGTTCCACGGTGGGGGAAGCCTGTGCACCTACGCTACGCCAGTAGGTCAGGCGGTCTTGTGCGATGCGGATGCTTTCTTCATTGGCGCTAGCGCTAGGGTTGTAAAAACCAACGCGCTCGATGAAACGACCGTCACGACGGTTACGCTTGTCGGCCACAACAATGTTGAAAAACGGGCGTGCTTTTGCACCGCCACGGGCGAGTCGAATGACGACCATGATTTATCCTTCGGGGTGGCTGAAATAGTTCAACCGGTTGCCTTGTCACACTAGGTGGGTACTCGGCGTTTTATTTCAGCGTTGAGACACGCAACTGGCCACCTAGCCAGTGACACGCTGAAAAGCCCTCCATTATACCTTTCTCACGCAGCGCCTTCTACATGCCCACCATCCGCCCCGCCCGCGACGCAGACCTCGCCGCCATCACCGCCATTTACAGCCACCATGTTCTGCACGGCACCGGCACTTTTGAGACCACCCCGCCCACCGAAGCCGACATGGCAACCCGCCGGGCCGACGTACTAGCCAAAGGCCTGCCCTACCTGGTGGCCGAAGACGCGGGCCAGGTGCTGGGCTTTGCCTACTGCAACTGGTTCAAGCCCCGCCCGGCCTACCGCTTCTCGGCCGAAGACTCGATCTACCTCGCCCCCGCAGCGCAGGGCCGCGGCCTGGGCCGCGCCCTGCTGGCCGAGCTGGCCGCGCAAGCCCAAGCCGCTGG
>CANFZJ010000371.1 GCA_947451445.1 Comamonadaceae bacterium | reverse complement strand
TGGGCTACGCCCAAGTCCCCGCCGACCAGATGGATGCCGCCGTGGCCAAGTTGGCCGACATTGTGTATAAAAACAGGCTCTAGCGCAGTTAGAACGTGCGCAAGCAGCTACTGTATTTATAGCAAACCCATCAACTGCCCAGCACACCCTTTTTCAGCACGATATTGCCGTACAGCCGGGTCTCACCCGTCGCCACCACGGCAAACGCCCGGGCCGCCCGTTCGTAAAACGCGAAGCGCTCCAGCGACGCCGGGCCCCGTTCGCCGTGGCGCGCCAAGGTGGCGGTGAAGTCCTGCACCGCAGGCGGCACCGTGCTGGCGTCGCCCACCACCTGCATGGTGAAGGCGGCATGCGGCTCAAACGTGTCCAGCGGCAGCAGCGACAGCACCGCGTCCAGCACCTGGGTGGCGTCTACCCCCGGCAGGTGAACCAGGCGCTTGGCGTGGGTGGCAGCGGGAAAGTTGGCGTCCGCCAGCACGATCTCGTCGCCATGGCCCATGGCGGCCAGGATGTGCAGCAGGTCGGGGGAGAGCAGGGGGGAGATGCCTTTGAGCATGGGGGGGTCCGGTGGAGGGGAGTGTGGGTAAAGGGTGACTTTAGCGGGTATGGCTAGGAGGCACCTGAAGCTGTGCTTGGCCTAGATGTGCATTAAGAGCTTGCGGAGGCTGTGATGGCCTGGGATACAGTGGCGGGATGCTAAAAGCCCTCGTACTTCTAACCCCACTGCTTCTGGCCTCATGTGCCTCCAACGCAGCCACCTCCCTTGAGGATGAGATGCGTATCGCGTTTGACACTCGTGTTGTTGCCCTACGCGGGGCGTTTGTCGGGCAACACATTGACACGGCAATCCTGCACTTCGGGGTGCCCTTTGGGCGCACGACCCTCAGTGCAGGAGCTCAACTTGTGGAGTTCCGCAGGGAGAACTTCAGCAACAGCCAGGGGGCACTATGCGTCGATGAATTCCTGACCAACCCCAAAGGCATCATCGTCACCACGCGTCACGGAGGCTCCCGCGGTTGTGCATTATCCACCCCCGGCCTCAGCGTGGATGCCTGGACAGACTACTACAAACGCTCCCGGACGATGCCACTCCCTATGTTCTGAAATCTCCATACGAACAACTACGTCCTCCCTTGTAAATTCCTACTCTCGACATGCCCTACATGACATCTCACCTGACAAATCATTCAGTTGAAGATTACTCTGCTGCCAGAAGCAAGCTCGACGCGCTGAATGCGAAGTGGGACAACTACTCTGGAAACAATCCAAACAAATATCGTGCGGAAATCGAGACTGCCAAAGCGACGCTGCACTCAGTAGAGACAAAACTGAAGACGCTCGGCTTGCTCCAGCGAACGCCCACTGAAGAGCGTGATGCATTGCTTGACGGAGCGTTTCCGAACGCGCAGTCGCGAGAGATTGTCGAATGGCAAGGCAAGAAGTACGTACGTCGCTTCTCTCCGGTGTCCAAGAGCCTGTCGGGCAAGACGGTCAAGGCCTGGCAAAAATACTGGGAAGAAGAGCGTAAATGAACGCATCGACGAACTAAATTCATACAGCCCAACTGCACTTCCCACCACCTGTTTTCTTTCGCTATACTGAGTTTTATTTTTCTCAGTATAGCCATGCTCTACACACCCCAAAGCACCGCCGCACAGACCGCATTCGCGTCGCTCAGTAGCGCCAGCATGGTGGAAACGGTGCGGCATATTGCCAACCTTCCCGGCAGCTTTTCGTTAAAAACCATCAAGGGCAAGCCTTACTGGTACTACCAAACGCCGGACCTGACGGGCAAGCAAAAGCAGATTTTTATCGGCCCGGCGACCGCCGAAATGGATGGTCTGGTAGAGCAGCACCGCCGTGGTGGCGCGGGCCAGCAGCACCTTAAACGCCTGGCCCAGCAGGCGGTTGCGGCGGGTTGCACTTACCTCACCCCCACCCACGCCAAAATCGTGACCCGGCTGGCGGATGCAGGGTTCTTCCAGGCGGGGGGTATCTTGGTGGGCACCCATGTGTTCATGGGCTACCAAAACTACCTGGGCATCCAATGGGCATCGTCTGCACAAACGCTGGACCTGGACTTTGCCCACGCGGGGAAGAATGTGTCCATCGCCATTCCGTCGGACGTGAAGATGGATATGGGCAGCGTGATCGACTCCCTGAAGATGGGCTTCGTCCCGGTCAAAAGCCTCACCACCTATGTGAAGTCGGATGAGACCGATCTGCAGATAGATTTCGTCACCTCGCTGCACCGGGGCGGCGATACCCCGGTGCTGGTCAAAGCACTCAACGCCACCATGCAGCCGCTGAAATTCATGGAGTTTTCCATGGAGTCGCCGATGCAGATGGCGCTGCTGTCCCAGCAGGGTGGCATTCTGGTCAACGTGCCGCCGCCGGAGAAGTACGCGGTACACAAGCTACTGGTGCATGGTGAACGCCCGCAAAGCATGCGCGTGAAAGCCGCGAAGGATTTGGAGCAGGCCGCAGCGCTGATCGAATACCTGGGCGAATACGACAAGCCAGCCCTGTCGGATGCCTGGCGGGACTTGAACCACCGTGGGCCGGGCTGGCGGTCCCGTGCGCAGCAGGGTTTGCAGGCGCTGAAAACGGCACACCCCGGCCTGGACGTGTCTGCATTAGAAATCAGCTCCTAGCGCACATTCCACCTGCGCAAGCAGCTATTAAATACATAGCAACCATACCCCCGACCAGCCCCCTACCCCGGGCTTATGGTGCAATGCGAGATTGCCCACCAGGAGCCCCCCATGAACGCCCGCATCCCTGCCCACGCCACCCCCGCCTTCAACGCCCCGCAAGCCCTGGCCGAAGTCAGCCAGGCCTGGGACGCCGACCTGCTGCCGCAGCTCAAGGGCTACATCGCCATCCCCGCCAAGTCGCCCGCGTTCGACCCCGACTGGCAGGCCCACGGCTATCTGGACCGGGTGGTGTGCAACGCGGCGGCCTGGGTGGAGGCGCAAAAGCTGCCGGGGCTTCAGGTGGAAATCATCCGCCTGGAGGGACGCACGCCGGTGCTGTTTTTTGAGCTGCCCGCGCACCAGACCAGCAACCGCAAAACCGTGCTGGTCTACGGCCACCTGGACAAGCAGCCCGAGTTCAGCGGCTGGCGCAACGACCTGGGGCCGTGGACGCCCACCTATGAAGACGGCAAGCTGTATGGCCGGGGCGGTGCGGACGATGGCTATGCCGTCTACGCGGCCATCACCGCGCTGCAGGCCTTGCAGGCGCAAAACCAGCCGCACCCGCGCATCGTCGGCCTGATCGAAACCTGCGAAGAAAGCGGCTCTTACGACCTGCTGCCCTATGTCGATGCGCTCAAGGCACGGCTGGGCGACGTGGGGCTGGTCATCTGCCTGGACTCGGGCGCGGGCAACTACGACCAGCTGTGGCTGACCAACAGCCTGCGCGGCATGGCCAGCGGTATTTTGAAGGTGGAGGTGCTGACCGAGGGCGTGCACTCGGGCGACGCCAGCGGCCTGGTGCCGTCCAGCTTTCGCATCATGCGCCAGGTGCTGGACCGGCTGGAAGA
>CANFZJ010000370.1 GCA_947451445.1 Comamonadaceae bacterium | reverse complement strand
TGGCGGTGCAAGCCCGCTCCGAAGCCCGCGAGGCCTACTTTGGCTACCGCACCGCCTATGACACCGCCGCGTACTACCGCGACGAAGTGGTGCCGCTGCGCAAGTTCATCAACGACGAACTGGTGCTGCGCTACAGCGGCATGCTGGCCAGCGTGTGGGAGCTGCTGGCCGACACCCGCCTGCAGGTGCAGAGCGTGAACAGCGCGCTCGACGCCCAGCGCGACTTCTGGCTGGCCGAGGCCGACCTGCAAACCACACTGAACGGCACCTCTCCCTCTTCTTCCCAAGGACATTGATATGGACCGTAGACAGTTTTTCGGCAGCGCCGCCCTCTCGGCAGTCGCCGCCGCCAGCGTCAGCAAAGTGGCCCTGGCCGCCCTGCCCGAACCGGTGATCGCCACCAGCCCCGACACGGCCCCGCCGCTCATCCCGCCCAATGGCCGCCCGTACCACCCCGTCGTCACGCTCAACGGCTGGAGCTGCCCCTGGCGGATGAACCAGGGCGTAAAAGAGTTCCACCTGGTGGCCGAGCCGGTAGTACGCGAGATTGCCCCCGGCATGAAAGCCACGCTGTGGGGCTACAACGGCCAGTCGCCCGGCCCCACCATCGAGGTGGTCGAAGGCGACCGCGTGCGCATCTTCGTCACCAACCGCCTGCCCGAACACACCACCATCCACTGGCACGGCCAGCGCCTGCCCAACGGCATGGACGGCGTGGGCGGGCTCACCCAACCCGCCATTCCGGTGGGCAAAACCTTTGTCTATGAGTTTGAGGCGCGCCGCCCCGGCACCTTCATGTACCACCCGCACGCGGATGAGATGGTGCAAATGGCCATGGGCATGATGGGCTTTTGGGTCACCCACCCCAAAGCCCAAACGCGTGGTACCCCGCTGATCGCCGAGGTGCAGCGCGACTTCTGCTTTTTGCTCAACGCCTACGACATCGACCCCGGCAGCACCACACCCCGGCCCAACACCATGCTGGACCAAAACCTGTGGACCTGGAACAGCCGCGCCTTCCCCGGCATCGCCTCGCTCAATGTGCGCCAGCACGACAAGGTGCGCATCCGCGTGGGCAACCTGACGATGACAAACCACCCCATCCACCTACACGGCCATGAATTTACCGTCACCGGCACCGACGGCGGCCCCGTGCCGCCCAGCGCCCGCTGGCCCGAGGTCACCACCGACATCGCCGTGGGCCAGATGCGGCAGATTGAATTTGTCGCCGACGAACCCGGCGACTGGGCCTTGCACTGCCACAAAAGCCACCACACCATGAACCCCATGGGCCACACCGTGCCCAATATGGTTGGCGTGGACCACCGTGGCTTGGTGCAAAAAATCCAACGGCTGGTGCCCGACTACATGGTGATGGGCGAACGCGGCATGGCCGACATGGGCGCGATGGAAATGCCCATCCCTGACCAAACCCTGCCCATGATGACCGGCACCGGACCCTACGGCCCACTGGAGATGGGCGGCATGTTCACCACCCTCAAGGTGCGTGCCGACCAAGCGCCCGGCAACTACCAAGACCCCGGCTGGTACCAGCAGCCGTCTGGCACCCGGCCCTTTGAGTGGTCCGGCAGCCTACCCGAACCCCAGCGCCCTGCGACCCCACCGGCAACGCCAGAAGGCACGGTGCAGATACGCAAACCCAGTGCCCATGCAGGCCATTGACTGCTACTAACTTTATAGCTGCTTGCGCACATTCCACCTGCGCTAGCGGCCTATTTCTCTTAAATTTTCAACCCTGAAAGAAACCATGAAAAAACTGACCACCATCCTGCTCGCCACCGCCCTGCTCTGCACCGCCGCCGCCACCTGGGCCCACGGTGAGGAGACCCACGTCAAGCCTGCAGGCCCCGTCAAAAAGGAACAAAAAGCCTGGGGTATCGCAGGCGACGCCAAAAGCGTGGGCCGCACCATCACCTTTCGCATGACAGATGCCATGCGCTTCGACCCCGACAGCATCACCGTCAAGCAGGGCGAAACCATCCGCTTCAGCATCCAGAACAGCGGCAGCGTACAGCATGAAATGGTGATCGGCACGCCCAAAGACCTGGACGAGCACGCCGCGCTGATGGCCAAGTTCCCCAACATGGAGCACGACGAACCCTACATGGCCCACGTCAGCGCAGGCAAAACTGGCGACATCGTATGGACATTCAACCGCTCCGGCAGCTTCGACTTTGCCTGCCTGATCGCCGGGCATTACCAGGCCGGTATGCGCGGCAAGATCACCGTAGCCGCCAAGTAAATCCACAAGGAAACAATATGCAAAAAATCACCACCGCCCTCGCCGCCGGCCTGTTTACCGCCAGCCTGCTGGCCCAAACCGCCCTGCCACCCGTCAGCGGCGAAGTCCGCAAAATCGACCTGGACGCAAAGAAGATCACGCTGCAGCACGGCGAGATCAAAAACCTGGACATGCCCCCCATGCGCATGGTGTTCCAGGTCAAAGACGCAGCGCTGCTGGACAAGGTGAAGGCGGGCGACAAGGTGCTATTTACCGCCGACAACGTGAACGGCGCGCTGGTGGTTTTGACACTGGAGCGCAATCCTTAGCCAAAAGTGCCACTAGCGCAAGTAGCACCTGCACGAGTAGCTACATAAAATATAGCAAATACCAAACCCCGTCATTCCCGCGTAGGCGGGAATCCAGTACGGCGCTCGCTGGAACCCCGCCTGCGCGGGGTTGACGGGGCTGCGTTGTGCGCCGGGCGTTATTGCCCGTGCCACCCTCTACTCTTCGTAAGCCACTACTGCCTGCGCCGCTTGGGCCAGACATTGGGCGAGTGCCGCGTCGGTTGGGTAGAAGCGGGCTTGGTCGCCCAGCTGGAAGTCGGCCGAGGCCTTGCCCTGCGGTTTCTCGCACTGCA
This sequence comes from Comamonadaceae bacterium, assembly GCA_947451445.1. GTDB lineage: Bacteria > Pseudomonadota > Gammaproteobacteria > Burkholderiales > Burkholderiaceae_C > Rhodoferax_B. The sequence goes on along the minus strand of CANFZJ010000370.1, from coordinate 665 downwards.
CCGACACCCGCACCGGCAGGCCGCGCAGCACCTCGCCGTGCTCGGTCATCTCGGCTTGCGGGGGGAAGTCGCGCACCAGTTTGGCAATGTCCAGCCCGGACCCGGCGGCGTTGGGGGGCAGTTGCAGGCGCAGGAACTTGGCGTAGCGGCAGCGCGCGTCGGCCAGGCTCCAGGCTTCGTTGATGGACATTTGCAGGCCGCCACCGCCGAAACGGTCGGTCTGCACCTTGCCCATGGCGATGATGAGTTCGTCGTCCTTGAACAGGTTTTTATGGGCGGTCATCAGCGCATCGGACACCCGGGCGTCCACCGAGCCCGAGCCGTCGTCCAGCTTGAACAGGCCCATCTTGCCGCGCTGGCCGTTGATGACGCGCAGGTCGCCCACGATGCCCGCAAACATCACGATGTCGCGGCTGTCCACCGCGTCGGCGATGGGGCGCTTGGCAAAGCGGCGTACCTCTTTGCGCACCTCGTCGAACAAATGGCCCGACAGGTAGAAACCAACAGCGGTTTTCTCCAGCGTCAGGCGCTCTTTGATGCCCCACATGGGGGTATCCACCAGGTCGGGCTCTTGGGTGCTGGAGCCGTGGCTGTCGTCCATGTCGAACAGGCCGCCCTGGTCCACGTTGGCCAGGGTGGCGGCGGCAAAGGCAAAGGCGCGGTCG
>CANFZJ010000369.1 GCA_947451445.1 Comamonadaceae bacterium | reverse complement strand
ATGCCTTGCAGGTGGCGGATGAACTCCTGCACGTAGTTGACGTAGTCGTCCAGGTGGAATTCACCTTCGGACAGGGGCACCAGGCGGGCGTTCTTCCAGTCGGTGATGTAGACCTTGTGGTCTTTCAGCATGGTTTTTACCGTGTCGCGCAGCAGCGTGGCGTAGTGGCCGGACAGCGGGGCCACGATCAGCACGGCGGGCTGGCCTTTGAGCTTGGTTAGCGTTTCGACGTCATCGGAGAAGCGCTTGAAGCGGCGCAGCTCGCAAAACGGCTTGTCGATTTCCACGCGCTCGTGCACAGCCACCTCAACGCCATCTACCTCAATGGTTTGCAGGCCAAAGCTGGGCTTTTCGTAGTCTTTACCCAGGCGGTACAGCAGGTCGTAGCCTGCGGAGACGCGCTGCGAGAAGTTGTTTTTACCCAGCGGGGAGAGCGGGTTGCCATAGAGCTTGGCAGCAGCTTGCGCAAAATCGGCAAACGGCTCCATCAGGGAGCGTTGCGTTTCGTAGATTTGGTAGAGCATCTTGGCCTAAACGTGGGGAATGTTGCGCTGCAATATAGCAGTAGAAACAGGCATTTAATTGGAGTGAAAACACCAATATGGACCGTTTCAGTTGCACGCCATCTGTGCATACACAACGGTAAAAGGCAAATTTTGCGCTGTATTGGTGCGCTTGGGAGCGCCACTGTTGAATAACCCAGCGCGTGCAGAGCTTGCGCAAAATCGGCGACAGTCGTGCGATGCACATTGTTTGGCTCAAACGCGACCTCCGTTCGGTAGACCATGCCCCGCTGGCGGTGGCCGCAGGCCTGCCCGGCCCCGCGCTGGCTCTGTACGTGTTGGAGTCCGCCTGGCTGGACAGCCCGGAATGCGATACCCAGCACGTGGCCTTCGTGCTGGAATGTCTGGCCGAGCTGCGTCCCCGGTTGGCCGCGCGGGGCCTGCCATTGTGGGTGCGGGTGGGCCCCGTGCTGCAGGTGCTGGACGGGCTGCGGCGCAGCCACGGTGTGCAGCAGCTACTCAGCCACGAAGAAACCGGCCCCGGCTGGAGCTACCAGCGTGACTTGGCCGTTGCCCAGTGGTGCCGCCAGCATGGCGTGCTCTGGCAAGAGTTTGCCCAGACCGGCGTGGTGCGGCGGCTGCGGTCGCGCAACGGCTGGGCAGCGCGCTGGCAGCAGCGCATGGCCGCGCCCAAAGTAGACATGCCCAGGGGCTGGGCGGGGGCCCAGGTGGACGTGGACGACCTGCCTACCCTGGCAGACCTGGGCTTTTCGCCCCATGGCCGCCAGGTGCAGCCCGGTGGCCAGGTGGCAGCCCACGCGGTGCTGGGCAGCTTTTTGCAAGAACGTGGCAGCGACTACCGCCGGGCGCTGTCCAGCCCCCTCACGGCGCAGGATGGCTGCAGCCGTTTGAGTCCACACCTGGCGTTTGGCACGCTGTCGGTGCGCCAGGTGGCCCAGGCGACGGCGGCGCGCATCGCGCAGGTCAAAGCGGACCCGCATGCCGACGCCCGCATCTGGCTGGGCAGCTTGCGTGGCTTTGCCGGGCGGCTGCACTGGCACTGCCATTTCATGCAAAAACTGGAAGACGCGCCGCGCATCGAGTTCCAGAACTTCGCCCGCGTCTGCGATGGCCTGCGCGAGAACGACTTTGACGCCACGCGCTTCAACGCTTGGTGCGCAGGCCAGACCGGCTTTCCGATGGTGGATGCCTGCATGCGCAGCTTGCTGGCCACCGGCTGGCTGAACTTTCGCATGCGCGCCATGCTGGTGTCGTTTGCGTCCTACCACCTGTGGCTGCACTGGCGGGCCACGGGCCTGTTTTTGGCGCGGCAGTTTCTGGACTTCGAGCCCGGCATCCACTGGAGCCAGATGCAGATGCAAAGCGGCACCACCGGCATCAATACCTTGCGCATTTACTCACCCACCAAACAGGCGCAAGACCACGACCCGGCGGGCGTGTTCATCCGCCGCTGGGTGCCCGAACTGGCGCAGGTGCCCCTGGCGCTGCTGGCTACGCCCTGGCGCATGGGGGCGGCGCAGCAGCGCGCCGCAGGCTGTGTGCTCGGCCAGGACTACCCCGCGCCCATCGTGGACGATGTTGTCGCGGTAAAGGTGGCCAAAGAGCGGCTGTATGGCCTGCGCGGCACCGCTGCAGCGCGGGCCGAAGCGGATACGATCCAAGACCAGCACGGCTCGCGCAAAGCCGGCTTGCCGCGTACAGGCATGGCCCGCAGCAAGTCTGCGCGCGTGCCACAGGCTTCACCGCAGAGGGATTTGTTTGCCGACTGAGTGATTTTGTTTGCTATTGAATATATAGCTGTTAGCGCATGTGCTACTTGCGTGAACGGCCAAAATGTCTTGTAAAAAAGAATGCAGGGAGATCGACCATATGGGGGCAGCAGCATGAACCAGCTGGAAGGCGCGCGTTTGCGCTGGGTGACATTTCTGGTCACCGGCGCGATGTTCATGGAGGTGCTGGACGGCAACATCATCGCCACCGCCTTGCCGAACATGGCGCGGTCGTTCGGGGTGCATGCGGTGCAGCTGAATGTGGCGATGAGCGCCTACCTGCTGGCGCTGGGCGTGTTCATCCCGGTGAGTGGCTGGATCGCCAACCGCCTGGGTCCGCGCCAGGTGTTTGCCTGCGCCATCGCTGGTTTCACGTTGACCTCGGTGGCCTGCGGGCTGGTCACCGATTTGCACACCTTCGTCGCCCTGCGGGTGCTGCAGGGGGCCAGCGGCGCGCTGATGGTGCCGGTGGGGCGCTTGCTGGTGCTGCGCCACACGCCGCAGGCCGGGCGCATGGCGGCGATGTCCAACCTGGTCTGGCCCGCGCTGGTGGCCCCGGTGCTGGCGCCGCCGCTGGGTGGCTTTATCGTGAACCACGCCAGCTGGCATTGGATCTTTTTCCTTAACGTGCCGCTGGGCGTGGTGGCTTTTGGTCTGGCGCTGTGGTTGATTCCCAAGCTGGAGCCCGAGGCCCGCAAGCCCTTCGACTGGACTGGCTTTGTGCTGTGCGGCGGCGGCATGTTTGCCTTGCTGGGCGGGCTGGAGCAGCTGACCAACGCGGTGGATGCGGCCAATCTGTTGACGTGCATTGGCGGCGCTTTGCTGCTGGCCGCTGCCTTGTGGCATTTTCAGCGTACGCCCAGCCCCATGCTGGATCTGGCACCGATGCGCGTCGCCACCTTTCGTGCGGCCATGGTCGGCGGCTCCATTTCGCGCATGGGCATCAGCAGCCTGCCGTTTTTGCTGCCGCTGATGTTCCAGCTGGGGCTGGGCATGGATGCCCTGCATTCGGGCCTGTGGCTGCTGGTGATGTTTGCAGGCAACCTGGCCATGAAGACCGTCACCACGCCGATTCTGCGGCGCTTTGGCTACCGCCCGGTGATGCTCTGGAACGGGCTGCTGGCCGCGCTCTGCCTGGCCTCTTGGGCCTGGGTGGGGCCCGCCACACCTGCCGTGGTGCTGGTGCCGATGCTGTTCGTCAGCGGCATGACGCGCTCGATGCAGTTCACCAGCCTGGGCACCATCGCCTTTGCCGATGT
>CANFZJ010000368.1 GCA_947451445.1 Comamonadaceae bacterium | reverse complement strand
TTCGGCAGGAGCGCTACCGTCTTCGGCTTCCTGCTCGCCCAGCGGGTCGTCGTGCTTGCGCTGGCTTTTGGCTTTGAGCTTGTCTTCTTTTTTCTGCTTTTTAGCCAGCTCTTTTTGGCGTTTTTCGTATCCGTAATTAGGTGTTGCCAAGGTGGTCTTCTTTCAAAATAAGGTTGCCACTTTAACAGCACCTATGCCTCGAGCTGCAGCAAGGCTTGCGCTACATCTGCCTGCAGGTCGGCAACGGCCTCTAACCCGATGGAAAACCGCACCAGCGTGCCGCACGCCAAACTGCCCAAGCCGCCGGTACGCATTCCAGCCAAGTCGTAGGGCACGACCAAACTCATGGGGCCGCCCCAGCTGTAGCCCAGCTGGAACAGGCGCAAGGCATCGCAGAATGCGTCCACCTGCGCGGTGGAATAGCGCGCATCGACGACCACACTGAACAACCCGGCTGCCGCACTGCAAAGTGCCTGCCAATGGGCGTGGCCGGGCGAATCAGCCAGTGCAGGGTGCAGTACCTGCACAAACTCGGGCTGCTGGGTCGCCCACTGCACCAGCGCACGGGTGGCTGCGTCGTGCGCGTGGTAACGCAAAGCCATGCTGGGCAAGGAGCGCAACACCAGTTCGGCATCATTGGCCGCGACGCCCAAACCCAGGTGCATATGGGTACGCTGGATTTTGCGGTGCAAGGCCGGGTCGCGGGTGGTGACGCTGCCCATCAGCACGTCGCCACCGCCGCTGGGGTATTTGGTCAACGCGTGGACCGACACATCCACACCCAGCGCTTCGCCAGCACCGGGCAGCAGGTCAAAGGGGTTGAACGCCAGGCCCGCGCCCCAGGTGTTGTCCAGCGCACACACCACGCCCCGGCTGCGGCACAGGCGCACCAGCGTGAGCAGGTCGGGGAACTCCAGCGTCACCGAACCCGCAGCCTCCAGCCACACCAGCCGGGTACGGTCGGTTATTTTGCGGGCCAGATCGGTCGGGTCCATCGGGTTGTAGACCTGGGTGCTGATACCCCAACGCGCCAGCTCGCCTGCCGCCAGCGCCTTGTTCGGGCCGTACACGTTGTCGGGTAACAGCATGCTGTCGCCAGAACCCAACAAGGCTAAGGCCACGTTGGCGATGGCCGCCAGCCCGCTGGGCACCAGCACGCAGTGCAAAGCGCCTTCAAGGCTGCAGATGCGCTCTTCTAGCGTGAAGGTGGTGGGCGTACCGTGCAGGCCATAGGTGTAGGCCGATTTATCCTTCCACTCGCGCGCCCGCATGGCAGCCACACTGGGGAAGATGACGGTGGAGGCCTTGAACACCCCCGGCTGGGGAGCCAGAAACTCCGCTGGCGGGGTGTAAGGGTGGTGGATCAGCTGGGTTAACTGGGCTGTAGGCGCAGACACGTCAGCCCTTTACAGCTTCCACTTTTCAATCAGCTGGGCTGGCCGCATGGCGTCATAGCCTTCAAACGGCTGGTGGATCCAGGGGTTGGTGGGCAGAAACTCCACCGAATAATCGGGCGTGAGCACCGACATGGCTTTGGTCCAGATGACAGCGCTACGCAGCTCGGTAATCGGTGCGTAGTTGGTTTTGAGCTGCTCAATCACGGCCCGCAAGGTGTGGCCAGTATCGGCCAAGTCGTCCACCAGCAGCACTTTGCCGGCAATTTCCCCCTTCGGGGTGGTAATGAAGCGGGCAATGTCCAAACTACCTTGCTTGGTGCCTGCATCGGCGCGGTACGAGCTGGTGGACATGATGGCCAGCGGTTTGTCGAAGATGCGCGACAGCACGTCACCAGGGCGCAGGCCGCCACGGGCAAGGCACAAAATGGTGTCAAATTCCCAACCCGACTGGTGGACCTTGATGGCCAGCTTTTCCAGCAGGTTGTGGTATTCGTCGTAACTTACGTACAGGTGTTTACCGTCTTCTGTCAACATGGGGGTTACTCCTGAAATAATAGCTACTCGCACAGACACCGACTGCGTCGAGTGGCTGTTTCGCATATAGGTTTTGCTTAAGCCGCTTGGTAGGGGTGGCGCAGCATGATGGTGTGGTCACGGTCCGGGCTGGTGGACACCATGGCGATGGGCACGCCGGTGACTTCTTCAATGCGGCTCAGGTAGCGCTGGGCGCTCAGGGGCAGCTTGGCGTAGTCGGTCACACCCACGGTGGAGTCGGTCCAGCCCTCAATGGCCTCGTAGACCGGCACGCAACGGGCAATGTCGTCCGCGCCCATGGGCAGAATATCGACCAACTCGCCATCCAGCATGTAACCGGTACACAGCTGCAGCACGTCGATGCCGTCCAGTACGTCCAGCTTGGTGATGCACAGACCGCTCAGGCCGTTGACCTGGGCGCTGCGCTTGAGCAGGGCAGCGTCAAACCAGCCACAACGGCGGCTGCGGCCGGTGGTCACGCCTTTTTCGGCACCGATGGTACTCATGTGGTAGCCAGGGGTACCTGGCTTTTCCCAGTCGAGTTCGGTGGGGAACGGGCCACCTCCGACACGGGTGCAATAGGCTTTGGTGATGCCCAGCACGTAGTGCAGCATGCCAGGGCCCACACCGGAACCGGCAGCGGCATTGCCTGCCACGCAGTTGCTGGAGGTGACGTACGGATAGGTGCCGTGGTCCACGTCCAGCAGGGTGCCCTGCGCGCCTTCAAACAAAAGGTTGGCACCGGCCTGGTGGGCGTCGTTCAGCTCACGCGACACATCAGCCATCATGGGCTTCAAAAGCTCGGCATGGCGCATGGATTCTGCGTAGACGCTATCAAAATCAATAGCAGGCGCGTTCAGGAAGCCGGTCAGCACGAAGTTGTGCAGTTCCAGCAGTTCGCGCAGTTTGTTGGCAAAGCGCTCGGGGTACTTCAGGTCCTGCACGCGCAGGGCGCGGCGGGCGATCTTGTCTTCGTAGGCAGGGCCAATGCCACGGCCGGTGGTGCCGATCTTCTCGGTGCCGCCTTTTTCGCGGAAGGCTTCGCGGGCGATATCGATGGCGGCGTGGAACGGCAGGATCAACGGGCAGGCCTCGCTGATGCGCAGGCGCGAACGTACTTCGACACCGGCCTTTTCCAGGCCTTCAATTTCTTCAAACAATTTGGCCGCCGACAGAACCACACCGTTGCCGATGTAGCACTTGACGCCGGCCCGCATGATGCCGCTGGGGATCAGGTGCAGAGCCGTTTTGACGCCGTTGATGACCAGTGTGTGGCCTGCATTGTGGCCACCTTGGAAGCGCACCACGCCTTGGGCGCTTTCGGTGAGCCAATCGACCAGCTTGCCCTTGCCTTCATCGCCCCATTGCGTACCCACCACGACAACATTGCGACCAGGAACCAGATTTGTTTGGGTGTTCATCTCAGAAATTTTCTTAAATAGCTTGCACGACCCACTGCCCAGCCGCTTGCTGAAGCACGCGATCGCAATGGAACTCATCAACTTCACTCTCATGGCCTGGCAACACGCAGACCACAATCTCACCTTCGGCGCGCAGCGCAGCAATGGCCGCACGCAGATCGTCGGCATGGCCCCAGGGCGCGCGGATGGCGGCCCGCAGCGGACGCGGACCCACGG
>CANFZJ010000367.1 GCA_947451445.1 Comamonadaceae bacterium | reverse complement strand
CTGGGCGATGACGTGCATGCCGCCGACCTGACCGAGGCCTACACGCCTTCGTTTGGTTTGATGGGCCACGAATCGCTGATCATGCAGCAGTCGGCCATCGGTGACATTGCCACCTCGATGAAAGACTGCCTGCGCTGCGGCAAATGCAAGCCGGTGTGCGCCACCCACGTGCCGCGCGCCAACCTGCTGTACAGCCCGCGCAACAAGATTTTGGCCACTTCCTTGTTGGTCGAAGCCTTCCTCTACGAAGAGCAAACCCGGCGTGGCGTGTCCATCAAGCACTGGGAGCAGTTCGAGGACGTGGCCGACCACTGCACCGTGTGCCACAAATGCCTGACGCCCTGCCCGGTGAAGATCGACTTTGGCGATGTCACCATGAACATGCGCAACCTGCTGCGCAAGATGGGCAAGAAGAGCTTCCGCCCTGGCAACGCGGCGGCCATGTTCTTTTTGAACGCGACCAACCCCGAAACCATCAAGTTCGTGCGCTCGGCCATGACCGGTGTGGGCTTCAAGGCCCAGCGCCTGGCCAACGACCTGCTGCGCGGCCTGGCCAAAAAGCAAACCGCTGCGCCCCGCGCCACGGTGGGCACCGCGCCCATCAAAGAGCAGGTGATCCACTTCATCAACAAAAAGATGCCTGGCAACCTGCCCAAAAAGACGGCGCGCGCGCTGCTGGACATTGAGGACAAGGACTACGTGCCCATCATCCGCAACCCGGTGACCACCACCGGCGAGACGGAGGCGGTGTTCTACTTCCCTGGCTGCGGCTCGGAGCGCTTGTTCAGCCAGGTCGGTTTGGCCACCCAGGCCATGCTGTGGCACGCCGGGGTGCAAACCGTGCTGCCACCGGGCTACCTGTGCTGCGGCTACCCGCAAAAGGGCAGCGGCCAGTTCGACAAGGCCGACAAAATCATCACCGACAACCGGGTGCTGTTCCACCGCGTCGCCAACACGCTGAACTACCTGGACATCAAGACCGTGGTGGTCAGCTGCGGCACCTGCTACGACCAGCTGCAGGGCTACCAGTTCGACAAAATATTCCCCGGCTGCCGCATCATCGACATCCACGAATACCTGCTGGAAAAAGGCATCACCCTGCAAACCAACGCGGGCTACCTGTACCACGACCCCTGCCACACGCCGATGAAGCTGCAAGAGCCGATGAAGACCGTCAAGGCGCTGCTGGGCGACAACGTGCTGGAGAGCAAACGCTGCTGCGGCGAGTCCGGCACGCTGGGCGTGACCCGACCCGACATCTCGACGCAAATCCGCTTCCGCAAGGAAGAAGAGCTGCGTAAGGACGAGGCCAAGCTGCGCGAGTCTGGTGCGGTGGAGGCGCAGGCCAACGTCAAAATTCTCACCAGCTGCCCCAGCTGCCTGCAAGGCCTGAGCCGCTACGGCAACGACCTGCAAAACGGCCTGCTGGAAGCCGACTACATCGTGGTCGAAATGGCCAACCAGATCCTGGGCGACCAGTGGTTGCCAACCTACGTGGCGCAGGCCAACAACGGCGGTATCGAGCGGGTTTTAGTCTGATGGCCGGGCTGACCAAGGGTGCGCCGACGCCAGAAAACATCGTCGTGCACGGCCAGTCGCGGGTGCTCGAAGTTACGTTCTCCGACGGCGCAGCCTTCCGCATCCCGTTCGAGCTGATGCGCGTGTTCTCCCCCTCCGCTGAGGTGCAAGGCCACGGCCCCGGGCAAGAAACCCTGCAAACCGGCAAGCGCGACGTGACCCTGTCCGGGCTGGAGCCCGTGGGCAATTACGGCGTGCAGCCCACGTTTTCCGACGGCCATAGCACGGGCATTTTCACCTGGGATTACCTGTACTTTCTGGGCTCCGAGCAAGATAAGCTGTGGGCCGACTACGCCGCCCGGCTGGCCGCGGCAGGGGTGGACCGGGATGTGCCGATGACTGGCAAAGCGGCAAAATCAGGCCCTGGCTGCGCTAGCCATTGAATTTAATTGGGGTCAGATTCCAATTGTCAACCTCGCTCGTTTTGTAACTCAGCGGTGTCTCAGATAATTGGAATCTGACTCCTGATTAAATTGACGCCAGTCACTGATGCTATTGTTTTAATAGCTGCTTGCGCAGATGTTACCTGCGCTACAGCCTCTTTTTATATATAAGTGCAACTATGAGCTCTACCCATTTCGGTTTTCAGTCGGTGGACGAGAGCGAAAAAGCCCGCCACGTGCGCGGCGTGTTCGACTCAGTGGCCAGCAAGTACGACGTGATGAATGACCTGATGTCGGCTGGCTTGCACCGCGTCTGGAAGGCCTACACCGTGCAGGTAGCCGACATTCGCGAAGGCCACCAGGTGCTGGACATTGCGGGTGGTACCGGTGACTTGTCCATGGCGTTTGCCAAAAAGGTTGGCAGCACGGGCCGTGTGGTCCACACCGACATCAACGAAGCCATGCTGCGCACCGGGCGCGATCGGTTGCTGGACAAGGGACTGGCCTTGCCCACCATGGTCTGCGACGCCGAAAAGCTGCCGTTTGCCGATGCATCTTTTGACCGCGTGAGCGTGGCTTTTGGCCTGCGTAACATGACCCACAAAGACGTGGCCTTGGCCGAGATGTGCCGGGTGCTGAAACCCGGCGGCAAGCTGCTGGTGCTCGAATTCTCCAAAGTGGCCAAGCCGCTGGAGAAAGCCTACGACTGGTATTCCTTCAAGGTGCTGCCCAAGCTGGGCCAACTGGTGGCGGGCGACGACGCCAGCTACCGCTACCTGGCCGAGTCCATCCGCATGCACCCGAACCAGCAGGACTTGAAAACCATGGTCCAGGCCGCAGGTTTTGGCCATGTGGACTACCACAACCTTACCGGCGGGATGGTGGCCCTGCACGTGGGCATCAAGTGCTGACCGGTTTGGCATGTAATACAACAAATAATTTGGAGGCGATATGAAAGTTTGGGCTTTGGTCATGGCAGCCACGCTGGCACTGTCGGCGGGTTTTGATGCGGATGCAGCGCGGCTGGGCGGTGGGCGTTCCGTAGGCAAGCAGTCCAGCAATGTGGTACGGCGCGAAGCGGCCCCCGTGGCGCCGGCCGGCCCGGCACAAAACGCCACCAATGCGGCCCGGCCTGCGCCTGCCGCTGCACCGGCCCCCGTTGCCGCACCCAAGCGGCCTTGGGGTGCCATGCTGGGCGGACTGGCTGCCGGCTTGGGCCTGGCCTATCTGGCGCATTCGATGGGCCTGGGCGCAGAGATGGGGCAGTTCTTGATGATCGGCCTGGTGGTATTGGCCGGGATGGTGCTGTGGGGCTGGTTCAAGCGTTCGCGCAGCACCCCGGCGGCGCAGAACAGTCCTTATGCATTCCAGAGCGCAGCCCCCGTGGCACCCCCTGCCTACCGGGCTGAAAACGTGGGCAACGACGCCTCGGCACGCCCGTTTGAACGCAGCAGCCAGATGGCTCCACTGGACGCAGGCACGGGCTCGATGATCGGTTCTGCATTGGCGGGTTCGCAAAGCTGGGGTGTGCCTGCGGGCTTTGACGCCGACGGTTTTTTGGCCGCTGCCAAAAACAACTTCATCACCCTGCAATCCGCCTGGGACCGCTCCGACATT
>CANFZJ010000366.1 GCA_947451445.1 Comamonadaceae bacterium | reverse complement strand
GTCCATCTCGGGGGCCGAAGTGGGCTGCCAGGGCGAGGTGGGCGTGGCCTGCTCCATGGCCGCCGCCGCCCTCTGCGCGGTGACGGGCGGCACGCCGGAACAGGTAGAAAACGCCGCCGAAATCGGCATGGAACACCACCTGGGCCTGACCTGCGACCCGGTGGGCGGCCTGGTGCAAATCCCCTGCATCGAACGCAACGCCATCGCCTCCGTCAAAGCCATCAACGCCGCCCGCATGGCCTTGCACGGCGACGGCAACCACTTCGTCAGCCTGGACAAGGTCATCAAGACCATGCGTGAAACCGGGGCCGACATGATGACCAAGTACAAGGAGACTTCGCGGGGCGGGCTGGCCGTTAACATCGTGGAATGCTAGGAAAGCCCCCCGAAAAAAAATTCGCCACAGGCATCGTCTGGTTCCGCCGCGACCTGCGCAGCTTTGACCATGCGGCCCTGTACCACGCGCTAAAAACCTGCCAGCAGGTGCACTGCGTCTTTGTGTTCGACAAAGACATTCTGGACAGCCTGCCGCGCGCCGACCGCCGGGTCGAATTTATCCAGGCCAGCGTGGTCGAACTGGACGCCGCCCTGCGCGCCCTGCAGCCCAGCAGCGGCCTGGTCGTGCGCCACGCGGTGGCGGCACAGGCCATTCCCCAGCTGGCCCAGGCCCTGCACGCCCAGGCCGTATTTGCCAACCACGACGACGAGCCCCAGGCCCTGGCGCGCGACGCGGTGGTGCGCGGCGCGCTGGCCCACGCGGGCGTGCTGCTGCAAACCTTCAAAGACCACGTCATCTTTGAGCGCAAAGAAGTGCTGACCCAGCAAGGCAAGCCCTACGGCGTATTCACCCCGTACAAAAATGCCTGGTTGAAGAAAGTGGATGCGTTCTACCTCAAACCCTACCCGGTCGAAAAATACGCCGTGTACCTGGCCCCCCGTCCGGCAGAAACCGTGCCCAGCCTGCACGACCTGGGCTTCAAGCCCACCAACCTGCACAGCCTGAAACTGCCCACCGGGGCCAGCGGCGGCCAGCACCTGCTGGACGCGTTTATGGACCGCATCCAGCACTACGACAGCACCCGCGACTTCCCCAGCGTCAAGGGCCCCAGCTACCTGGGCGTGCACCTGCGCTTTGGCACCGTGTCCATCCGCCAGCTGGCCCGCCTGGCGCACCCGCTGGCGCTGCAGGGCATGGCCGGGGCCAGCGTCTGGCTGAGTGAGCTGGTCTGGCGCGACTTTTACGTGCAGATTTTGAGCAACTACCCCCACGTCGCCCAGGGCGCCTTCAAGCCCGAATACGACCACATCGGCTGGGAACACGGCAAGCATGCCCACGCCCTGTTCGACGCCTGGTGCCAGGGCCGCACCGGCTACCCCCTGGTAGACGCCGCCATGGCGCAAATCAACCAGACCGGCTATATGCACAACCGCCTGCGCATGGTGGTGGCCAGCTTTTTGGTGAAGGACCTCGGCATCGACTGGCGCTGGGGCGAGCGCTACTTTGCCGAACACCTGAACGACTTCGACCTGGCCAGCAACAACGGCGGCTGGCAGTGGGCCAGCTCCAGCGGCTGCGACGCCCAACCCTACTTCCGCATCTTCAACCCCACCAGCCAGAGCGAAAAGTTCGACGCCGAGGGTAAATTCATCCGCCGCTACCTGCCCCAACTGGCCAAGCTGCCCAACGCCGCCATCCACGCGCCATGGTTGGCCAAACCGATGGAGTTGCAGGCGGCAGGCGTGGTGCTGGGGAGGGACTACCCGCAGCCCATCGTGGCGCATGACGCGGCGCGGACGCGGACTTTGCTGCGCTATGCGGTGGTGAAGAAGCCGAATGTGCTGCCGGGGTGATGCTATCCAATTGATAGCTGGCGACGCACGTGGAATGTGCGGTGGAGATTGATTCTCTTGTAATTTTGCAAAACCCGAACAACGCGCAAAACGATTACAAGACAAATCAACGCCCAGCGCAGACAGCTTGTGCACAAGCAGCTATCTATTCAGGAGTAAAAACCAACCCGCCCCTGGGGTCTGCCTACCTATTCCACCGCCGCAACCATATCCAGCTCCACCGTCGCATTCTTGGGCAACTGCAGCACCCCGACCGACGTGCGGGTATGCGCACCGGCACTGCCCAGAATCGCAAACAGCAGCTCGGAAGCGCCGTCTGCCACCTCGCTGTGCTGGGTGAAGTCGGGTGTGCACTGCACGTAGACGGTGATGCGCAGGATGGTTCGCACCGCGTCCAGGCTGCCCAGCGAACGCTGCAGCAACGCCAACGCACGCATCACGCAAATTTGGGCCGCCCGTTGTGCCTGGGCCAAAGTGGCTTCGCCGCCCGCTCGGCCCGCCACGACCACATCGTTGCCGACGCGCGGAATCTGCCCGCTGAGGTAGACCGTGTGGCCGTCGCGCAGCAACGGCACGTAGTTGCCGCCGATCTTGATCTCTCCGTCAAAGGAATAACCTAACGCAGCGGCGGCCTGGGCGAACAAGGTGTCACGGGACATGGGTTTTCCTGGGTCGTTGCATGGCGCATGCGGCACATAGCAAGCCAAATAGGCCACCAACGCACACCCCACCTGCACAAGCAGCTACCAATTAAATAGCAATTAGCTACACAGACTCCAGCAGCGTATAGCGCCGCACCAGGCTCAACAGTTCCTCTTCCGGATACGGTTTGCCCAGGTAGTGGTTCACGCCCAGCGTGCGGGCGTGTTCGCGGTGCTTTTCGGCCATGCGCGAGGTGATCATGATGATGGGCAGGTCTTTGAGGGCGGCGTCGTGGCGGATATTGCGCACCAGGTCGAAGCCGTCCATGCGCGGCATTTCGATGTCGGACAGGACCACCGCGGGCACTTCTTCCTGCAGGCGCTCCAGAGCCTGCAGGCCGTCGTTGGCCAGGGCGACGCGGTAGCCTTCGCGCTGCAACAGGCGCTGGGTGACGCGGCGCACGGTGATGGAGTCATCCACCACCAGGACCAACGGGGTTTGGGACGCCACAGCCAGCGTCTGGGCGGGGCCGCTGCCGTCTTGCCAGGCCCGGGCCTGCGTACCGTAGACGGAATACAAGGCTACCGGGTTGTAGATCAGCACCACCGCGCCCGACGCCAGCACCGACATACCGGCCAGCCCCGGCAGACGGGACAGCTGGGGGCCCAGGTTTTTAACCACCACTTCCTGGTTGCCCAGCACCTCGTCCACGTGCAGCGCCAGGCGCTGTGCCGCGCTGCGGAAGATGACCACGGCGCTGTTTTTGGCGACGGGCTCGCTGCTGCGCTTGGAGACCTGCAGCAGCGCACCGGCCCAGAAGAAGGGCACGGTCTCGCCGCCGTAGTCCACGGTCTGGTCGGCATACGCCTGCTCCACCACGGCCTGCGGCACGCGGCGCACCACTTCGATCAGGTTGGCGGGGATGCCAATAGACAGCGCCCCAGCGCGCAGCATCACCACCTGGGTGACGGCGGTGGTCAGGGGCAACACCAGGGTGAACTGGGTGCCCAGGCCGGCCTGGGTGGCGGTTTCGATGCGCCCCCCCAGGGCCAGCACGTCGGCACGGACCACGTCCATGCCGATGCC
>CANFZJ010000365.1 GCA_947451445.1 Comamonadaceae bacterium | reverse complement strand
TTCAGGCCGTACTGCATGGCCAGGTACAGCGCGGTGGGGGTTTTGCCGCTGCGGCTGACGCCGACCAGAATCACGTCTGCCTTGACCAGGTCACGGTGGGTTTGGCCGTCGTCGTGCTCCAGGCTGAAGTTGATGGCCTCGATGCGGTCGGTGTACGCCTGGCTTTTGCTCACGTCGCTGAAGCGGCCAATACGGTGGTTGGACTTGATGCCCAGCTCGGCCTCCAGCGGGTTCACAAAGGTGCCAAACATGTCTAGCAGCATGCCCTTGCAGTGGTCGGTGATGACCTTGAGCACGTCCATATTGACCAGCGTGGTGAAGACGATGGGCCGCCTGCCCTCTAGCTCTGCCGTGTGGTTGATCTGGCGCACCGCCTGGTGGGCCTTGTCTACCGTGTCGGTAAACGGCAGCCGCACATGGCGCGGGGCCATGCTGAACTGGGCCAGGATGGCGTTGCCAAAGGTTTCGGCGGTGATGCCGGTGCCATCGGAGATGAAGAAAACAGTGCGATCAGTCATTCCGACATTCTGCCGGAATGTAGGTGCTTTACAGCGCCGCCGCGTCGGCCAAAAACCCCCGCTCGGCATCCAGCGTGGCGGGGTGGTCAAACAACTCGGTGAACAACTTGGGCGGAATGGTGATGGAGCCCACCCCCAGGCCCAGCAGCGCCAGGTAGGCGGCGCGCGAGCGGATGCTGGCCACCAGCAGGCGGGTATTTGTGCCTGCCAGCAGGCTTTGCATCTGGCCGATCAGCGCCAGCCCGTCCACCCCCGCATCTTCCAGCCGCCCCAGGTAGGGCGCGGCGTAGGCGGCACCCAGTTGGCCTGCAAAGTGGGCTTGCTCAGGTGCGTACACGGCGGTGTAGGTGACGGGCGTACCCCCGGCACTCAGCTCGGCCCCGGCACGCAGGCCGTCGCGGGTGGCGGGGATTTTGATGACCAACTGGCCGGGGTTGAACTGGCGCACCAGTTGCCGGGCATCGGCCAGGATGCCGTCGGTGTCGGCGGCATGTACCTGGGCCTGCACCTGGCGTGCACCCAGGCGCAAGCAGGTGGCCAGCAGGTCGGGCAGGGTGGCGCGGGTGATACCAGCGCGGCGCAGCAGCGTGGGGTTGGTGGTTACGCCGTGCACAGCCGGGTGTGGCAGGCAGGTTTGCAGGTCCGCCAGGTCGGCGCTGTCCAGGTACAGGTGAAAGGGGGTCATGGTTTTCAGGCGTTGGCGTCCAGCATGGCTTGCAGCTCGGCGCGGTTGGGTGGGTTGCAGCCTTCGCGGGTGCAATTAAGGGCGGCGGCGCTGGCGGCAAACAGCAGCACGGCGCGCCAGGCGGCATCGGGCAGGGCGGCCAACTGGGCCACGGTTTCTACGCCGTGCTCCAGCAGGCTGGTGGAGACGCCCGCGTTGAAGGTGTCGCCCGCACCAATGGTGTCGGCCACGGTGATCTTGGGCGCGCTGATCTCCAGCGGGGCCTGGCCGTGGCGGAACAGGGTGGCTCCGGCACCGCCCCGGGTGATGATGACGGCGCGCGGGCCTTGGTCGTTACCGGTCAAAAACAGTGCGGCGGCGTCGGCCAGGCTCTTGCCGGGGGCCAGCGCGGCGGCGTCTTCGTCGCTGAACTTCATCAGGTTGCAGTCGGCCGACCAGGCCAGTACCTTGGCCTGGAAAACACCCAGGTCGGGGGTGAGGGAACCACGGTAGTTGGGGTCGAACATCACGATGCGCTGGCCGCGCTGGGCTTGGACCAGGTCAATGATGCGGCTGGCAGCGGGGTCGTGCAGCAGCGAGATCGAGCCAAAGTGCAGAAAGCGGCAGCTGTCGGGCAGTACAGGCAGGGTGGCCGGGTTCCACATGGTGTCTGCCGTGCCCTGCACGTAGAAGGCGTAGTTGTTGGTGGTGGGCGTGCGCTCCACAAATGCCAGGGTAGACGGTGCGTCGCTGCGCAGCACCCAGGTGGTGTCCACCTGGTTGTTTTGCAGATGCTGCAGCAGGCGGTTGCCAAACATGTCATGGGACAGCTGGCTGATAAACCCCGTACCCTGGCCCAGCCGACCGGCGGCAATCGCGGTATTGGTCAGCGCGCCGCCTTCATGGCCCACAAAGGCCAGGCCAGCGGTGCAGGTGAAGTCGATCAGGGATTCGCCGACAACGGCAATACGGATGGGTTGCATGGTGTGTCTTTAGGGTTGTTGTTGTGTTGCTGGGCGAGGGGGCGTTTTGCCGCCGGGGCCGGGCAACTATCTTACCGTGGCCGGGGCGGGGCGGGCTTGCCATTTAATTCAGTGTTATTTAGGCAGATAGCGCATGCTGTATATGCGGTAACAGCTATTATTTTGATAGTAAATAAAGCCTCGGCGGAGGTTACAGCCGGGTAACCAAAAGCCTGCGTTTGACACTATTTGTTAATTATTTTTAATAGTATTTTTCTATGGTGTGCATACGCAGAATTGGATTGTTCAAGGCGCTGCTGAACTTTAGACTGGCCTTCGCCTTCACACACAAGCCACCCATAACAGGAGAAAACCATGTCTAACGAAGCCAAATGCCCCTTCCACCACGCCGCTGGCGGCGGCACCACCAACAAAGACTGGTGGCCCAAACAAGTACGCGTGGACCTGCTGAACCAGCACTCCAGCAAGTCCAACCCGCTGGGCGACAACTTCAACTACGCCGAGGAATTCAAGAAGCTGGACTACAAGGCGCTCAAGGCCGATCTGGTCAAGCTGATGACCGACAGCCAGGACTGGTGGCCGGCCGACTTTGGCCACTACGGCCCGCAGTTTGTCCGCATGGCCTGGCACAGCGCGGGCACCTACCGCACGCTGGACGGCCGGGGCGGTGGCGGGCGGGGCCAGCAGCGCTTTGCACCGCTCAATTCCTGGCCTGACAACGTGAACATCGACAAATCGCGCCGCCTGCTCTGGCCCATCAAGCAGAAATACGGCCAAAGCATCTCCTGGGCTGACCTGTTCATCCTGACCGGCAATGTGGCGCTGGAATCCATGGGCTTTCGCACCTTTGGCTTTGCCGGGGGCCGCGAAGACGTGTGGGAACCCGATATGGACGTGAACTGGGGCGCAGAGACCACCTGGCTGGCCACCGACAAGCGCTTCCATGGCGAGCGCGAGCTGGACAACAACCTGGCCGCCACCCACATGGGCCTGATCTATGTGAACCCCGAAGGCCCGAACGCCAGCGGCGACTACCTGGCCGCCGCCCATGACATCCGCGCCACCTTCTACCGCATGGCGATGGATGACGAAGAAATCGTCGCCCTGATCGCCGGTGGCCACACCTTTGGCAAGGCGCACGGTGCGGCCCCCGAATCGCACAAGGGCCCGGAGCCTGAAGGTGCAGACATCGCCGCCCAGGGCCTGGGCTGGCACAGCAACTACGGGCAAGGCCACGGCAAAGACACGGTGTCCAGCGGCCTGGAAGTCACCTGGACCACCACCCCGGCCCAGTGGGGCAACAACTACTTCGAGAACCTGTTCAAGTTCGAATGGGAACTGACCCATTCGCCCGCCGGGGCCAAGCAGTGGGTGGCCACCAACGCGCCGGACATCATCCCCGACGCGCATGTGCCCGGCCTGTTCCA
>CANFZJ010000364.1 GCA_947451445.1 Comamonadaceae bacterium | reverse complement strand
TGCGGCGCGGCCATTTTGTTGCGCGCGGGCAGGTTCAGCCAAATCTGGAACAGCTCCAGCGGGTTGGGTTGGTCGGGGTGCAGCAGCGGGAACATTTCAGCGTGGACGATGCCTGCGCCGGTGGTGAGCCACTGCACGTCGCCCGCGCCGTAGCGGGCCTGCGCGCCCAGCGAGTCGGCATGGTCGATCAGGCCCTGGCGAACCACGGTGACCGTCTCAAAGCCCCTGTGAGGATGCGGCGGAAAGCCGGGCACGGTTTCACCGTGGTACATGCTCCAACCGTCTTTGCGGCTGAAGTCCGAGCCGATGTTGCGGCCCGCCAGCGAGGTGGCCGGGCCCAGGTTGGCGTTGCCTGCCGGGTAGGCGTCGTCGTGGTAGGCGCAGAACAGAAACGGGTCGATGGTCGGCCAGGGGAAGGTGAGGGGCTGGATTTGCAGGATGGGCGCGTTTGCGGGCATGGCGGACCTATTTTCAAACCAAACATATGGGGTTGCGCAGCCCGGCTTCAAGCCTGCGCCAGCCTACTCCACCAACACCGGCTGTGCCCGGTACAGCGCGGGCATCAAGGCCTGCAGGTGGGTGATCTTGGGCAGGTCGAAGCGGGCAATGTAGCCCGAGTCGGGGTGCAGGGTGGCGTAGTTCTGGTGGTAGGGCTCCGCCGGGTAAAAGTCCACCAGCGGGCTGATGTGGGTGACGATCTTGCTGGGGAAGACCTTGGCCGCGTCCAGCTCGGCGATGTAGCGCTCGGCCAGTGCTTTCTGGTCTGCGCCCTGGTAGAACACGGCAGAGCGGTACTGCGTACCCACGTCGGGGTACTGGCGGTTCAACTGGGTCGGGTCGTGCGCGACCGAAAAGTAGATTTGCAGCAGCTGCGCGTAGCTGACCTGGCGCGGGTCAAAGCGTACCTGCACCGCCTCGGCGTGGCCCGTGCCACCGCCACTGACCCGGCTGTAGGTGGCATCCGCGGCGCTGCCACCCGCGTAGCCCGACACCGCCTGCAACACGCCGTTGGTGTGCTGAAACACGGCCTGAATGCCCCAAAAGCAGCCCCCGGCAAACACCACCGTTTGGCTGGCTTCGGTCGCCGGTGCCAGCCCGGCCAGCGCCTGGGCCGAGGGTGCGGGCAGTGGCACGGCCTTGTCGGCCACGGCGTCCGGGCTGCTGTAGAGCACGGCGGCGAGTACGGCAACGGCGGCCAGCAGCATCGCGCCCTTGCGGGGGCCAAATTGGGCGGGCGGAAAGGCGGGGGCGGGGCGTGTCATGGGGAGTCCTTGAATAGGTGCTGGCCATTGGTCGTGGCGCAGGGCCGCATCTTACGAATCACATTTTTATGCCGTGGTTCCGCTGCATTCAATGAATGCCACATAAAGCATTTTGTTAAAAACAAGCCATTCAGCACAATTTAAATTAATGCGTCTTTGCGCATATATGGCGGCATGGCCTACACCCTTCAAACTGCCGCACACCTGCCCAGCCACCTACGGGCTCTTCGCAGCAACTACACCACGTTGCCTTGGGCGTCCACCTCGTACGTCGTCACATCAAACTTCTGCAGCGTGTTCTGGCCAAAGCACATGGTGATGGGCACGTCGCCTGCGTCGCGGCCACGGGCCATCACCACGCGGCCGATGCGCGGGGTGTTGTGGCGGG
Source organism: Comamonadaceae bacterium (assembly GCA_947451445.1). Lineage (GTDB taxonomy): Bacteria > Pseudomonadota > Gammaproteobacteria > Burkholderiales > Burkholderiaceae_C > Rhodoferax_B. The sequence goes on along the minus strand of CANFZJ010000364.1, from coordinate 1,967 downwards.
CGTCGAAGGTGTGCCAACGGTCGCCCAGGTAGACCTCGAACCAGGCGCTGAAGTCCATCGGGTAGGGCACGGGCGGGATGCCGATGTCGCCCAGGTAACCGGTGCAGTAGCGCGCGGGTATGTTCATGCAGCGGCACAGCGTGACGGCCAGGTGGGTGTAGTCGCGGCACACGCCCACCCCTTCGCGCCAGCCCTCTACGGCCGTGCGGGTGGCGCGGGCGGCCATGTAGTCGAAGCGGATGTGCTTGTGCACAAAGTCGCAAATCGCCTGCACCCGGGCCCAACCCAGCGGCGTGTGGCCAAACTGGTTCCAGGCAAACGGCAGCAGCGCGCTGTCTACCTCGCAGTAGCGGCTGGGCAGCAAAAACTGCAGGACTTCGGTGGGCAGGTACGTGGGGTCGTGCTGCCAGGCCCCCAGGTTCACCGCGTCTGGCAGGCCCAAGTCGCGCACCACCGCCCGCCCATGCAAACGCAGCTGGCCCACGCCCGCAGGCACGTTCACGCGGCCACACAGGTTACCAAAGGCGTCCAGGTACTCGTCCACGCCAAAGTTGGGCTCCAACATGGCGATCTCGGGCGTCACCAAGTCGGCGCGGCGGGAGGGGTGGACGTGCAGCAGATACACCATCGCCATGGGCGAGGTGATGGCCAGTTCAATATCGAAACCAATTTGGATGTACATGCGGTAGCCCGGTGGGGGAGACAGTGCATGAAACCCATGCTGGGCTCCAGTGTGCGGGTTAGCACCCCATTCCCCTAGCGGTGTGGCGGCTGCACCTCTGTAAGCAATGTCCTACAGTACTGCGCCAAAAATAGAGCCAAACAGGCAGCCAGCGCACATTCCACGTGCGCCAGCAGCTATTAAATAAATAGCAAGCCTCAGTACGGCAGCTGGAACCCGTTGCGCCCGGCGCTAACGCGGGTGACGGTGGGTTTGCCGTCCACCATCTGCGCCGACAGGGACACGCTGGCCCCAGGCACCAGCAGGCTGCGGTCACCGGGCTTGAAGCTGACCACCGGCGCGTCCACCGGCACCACGATGTTGCGCGCGCCGTCTTTGTATTTGAGCTGCAGCGTGCGGCCGGTGGGGGTGGCCAGCACGTCGGCCACGGTGGCGTTGGTCATGGTGCTTTGCGGCAGCAGGTCAAACGGGCGGTGGCCCTCACCCGCGCCGCGTGCCGACTCGGGGAACACCATCACCGCAATCGCCAGCTCACTGCCATCGGCCTGCGGCATGGCCGCCGTGCCGATAAAGCTGCCCGGCTGGATGTCGGCCATCGCCATGGGGTAAATCTCGGACACCGGCGTCTGCGCGGGCAGCACCAGCGCCACCACCTCGCCACTGCGGTCCTTCACCGTCAACAGGTCGGGGGCCACCGCCTGGATGGTGCCGCGCACGCGCACCGCGGTTGTTTGGGCAAAGCCCACGCTGGCGGCCAGGCACAGGGCGAATACAGCGGTGCGGCGGGTGGTTGACAACATGGGGAGGGCGTTCTGAAAAGTGGGGGTTTGGGCAGTGTAGGGACGCCACTACACACAGCAGGTTGAAGGGCTATTCCACCTGCTGCGGCAAACGCAAACCATCCAAGCACTGGTGCACCGCGTCCAACGCGTCCAACGGCTGCTGGTTCTTGGCCAGCAGGTAGCGGTGGGCAAACACGTCCAGGTAGGCATTGAGCGTGTGCGCAGCGTGGGGCGCACCGGCCAAGTCCAGGCACAGCGCCGCCACCTCCGACGTACACAGGTGGCCGTCGTTGCGGGTGCGGCGCAGGCGGTAGCGCGACAGCTGCTCGGGCTGCAGACTCAGCAGCGGCAGGTGGTCCAGGTACGGGCTTTTGCGGAACATCTTGCGCGCCTCGGGCCAGGTGGCGTCCAGCAGCACAAACAGCGGGCGCTTGCCTGCCGGGTCGGGCAGCAGCACATCCGTCACCACCCGCCCCGGGGCCACATCCTCACCGGGAAACACC
>CANFZJ010000363.1 GCA_947451445.1 Comamonadaceae bacterium | reverse complement strand
GGCGTCTTTGCTGCGCTCCACCACCTTGCTGCCGGGGCGCACGTTTTGGCGACCGTCCAAAATGATGGCCTCGCCTGCTTTTACTCCGTCCACCGCCGCATCGGCACCCTGCGCGTAGAGCAGCTGCACAGGCCGGGACACGGCCTTGCCGTCTTCCACCACGTACAAGGTGGTGCCACGCGCACCCTGCACAATGGCCGCCTGGGGCACCACCACCGCGTCCTTCAGCGTGCTGACGGTTTGCGACACCTCGACAAACGCGCCGGGCCACAACTTGCCCTCCTTGTTCGCAAACACCGCCTTGGCCTTGACCGCACCGGAGCTGGGGTCCACCAGGTTATCGACAAACTGCAGCCGCCCGTCAAACGTGCCACCACCGTCGGCCAGCTTGACACTGACCGCCGCGCCGCCGCCTTTGAGCGCCGACAAACCGTCCGTCAGGTTGCGCTGCGGCAGGCTGTAGGCCACCGCTATCGGGGCCAGCTGGGTCACGGTCACCAGCGTGGTCACGTTGGCCTGCACCGCGTTGCCTGCCGACACCGGCACCAGCCCGACCCGGCCGGCGTTGGGCGCGGTGACCCGGGCATACGACAGCGCCACCTTCACCACATCTATCGCGGCCTGGTCGGCAGCCACCGTGGCAGCAAAGCCATCCACCGTGGCCTGGGCGGTATCCACCGCACCTTGGGAGACAAAGTTTTGTGCCAGCAACTCGCGGGTACGGGCCAGTTGGCGGCGACCATCGGCCAACGAAGCGCTGTCCTTGAGCTGCTGGGCCCGCGCCTTGGCCAGATTGGCTTCGTCGGTACGGGAGTCCAACGTAAACAGCAGTTCACCCGCTTTGACAAACTGCCCCTCCTGGATGTGCACCTTGGCCACGACGCTGGTCACCTGGGCCTTCACGTCCACGCTGGTCAGCGGAGTGACCGTGCCCGTTGCCTTGAGGATGACGGGCATGTCGCGCATTTGCGCCAACACCGTGGTGACCGATACCGGTGCGCCCCCGGCTGCAGACGCCGCCCCCGCCGGTGCCGATGCCGCACCGGACGGCCCTGCCGTTGCCCCCGCGTCAGGCTTGCCGGAGCAACCCCACAGACCCACAGCCAGCAGGCCGCATGCAAAAGTCAACAATCGAGGAGCAGTCTTCATGGTGGGCTTGTTCAAGTCTAAAAAAGGGGGGAAGGTGAACGCGAGCAGGGCAAACCGGCCAGATGATAGGGCCTACGACCGGCACGGTTGACAGGGTTCGCCCAACGTTTGGCAACGCTTATGTAAAGCTGTCCTGTCCCGCACGGCACTGGCTTTCTGGAAGATTTACATAAAATCAACCTCCAGCGCATACAGTGCTTGCGCTAGCAGCTATTTTATTTATAGCATTCATCCAGAAAGCCCACAACCGCCATGCTGACCGTTCACCACCTCAACAACTCCCGCTCGCAACGCGTACTCTGGCTACTGGAAGAGCTGGAGCTGCCCTACCAGATCCAGCCCTACCAGCGTGATGCCAAAACCATGCTGGCCCCGCCCAGCCTGCGCCAGGTGCACCCGCTGGGCAAGTCGCCGGTCGTCACCGATGGCGCGCTGGTGCTGGCCGAGTCCGGGGCCATTGTGGAAACCGCCATAGAACACTATGGCCAAGGCCGCCTGGCACCGGCCCTGGGCACGCCCGAACGCCTGCGCTATCGCTACTGGCTGCACTACGCCGAAGGCTCGGCCATGCCGCCGCTGCTGTTGAAGCTGATCTTCGACAAGATCGAGCGCACGCCCATGCCCTTCTTTGTAAAACCCATCGCCAAAGCCATCAGCAGCCAGGTCAAAAGCAGCTTCATCCTGCCGCAAATCACCACCCACCTGAATTTCATGGAGGCCGAGTTGGGCAAAAGTGCGTGGTTTGCGGGTGAGGAATTCAGCGGCGCCGACATCCAGATGAGCTTCCCCATCGAAGCCGCCGCCGCCCGGGGTGGCCTGGACGCCAGCCGCCCCCGGTTGATGGACTACCTGGCACGTATCCACGCCCGGCCCGCGTACCAAAGAGCGCTGGCCAAGGGCGGGCCGTACACCTTGGGGTGAGCAAGTAGATTTAAATAAAAAAAGCTGCTAGCGCATATGGAATATGCGCTAGCAGCTACTATTTAGATAGCAAATAACAGCACCCCATCAGCAACCACGACGGTTCCCACTCCAGGAACCCACAGAACCGGCTTTACCGGGCTTTAGGGTTCGCCCCCCAGCAAGGGGGTTGGCAAAAACACGCAGTGTGTAGCCTGGGGGTGTGTTACTTACCCTGCTGCGTTGAGTTGCTGCTCCAGTTGGTGCAACACTTGGTAGCACGGCAGCACCTTGGCGACGCTGCTGTTGGGCTCGCGGCCCTCGCGGATGGCGGCGAAAAATTCGCGGTCTTGCAGCTCGATGCCGTTCATGGACACCGCCACCTGGCTCACATCGATCTTCTCGTCCTTGCCGGTGTACAGGTCGTCGTAGCGGGCCAGGTAGGTAGCGCTGTCGCCGATGTAGCGGAAGAAGGTGCCCAGCGGGCCGTCGTTGTTGAAGCTCAAACTCAGCGTGCAAATGGCGCCGTTGGCAGCCTTGAGTTGGATGCTCATGTCCATCGCAATGCCCAGCGCAGGGTGGATCGGGCCCTGGATGGCGTTGGCGGCCACGATGGGGCTGCCGCACTGGTAGGCGAACAGGTCCACCGTGTGGGCCGCGTGGTGCCACAGCAGGTGGTCGGTCCAGCTGCGGGCCTGGCCCAGCGCGTTGGTGTTGGTGCGGCGGAAAAAATAGGTCTGCACATCCATTTGCTGGATGTTGAATCGCTTGGCCTGGATTTCCTTGTGCACGTACTGGTGGCTGGGGTTGAAGCGGCGGGTGTGGCCGCACATGGCCACCAGGCCGGTTTGCTTGGCCAGCGCTACCACGTCTTGCGCGCCCTGCAGGCTGTCGGCCAGGGGGATTTCCACCTGCACATGCTTGCCGGCCTTCAGGCAGGCGATGGTCTGCTCGGCGTGCATTTGCGTGGGCGTGCACAGAATCACGGCGTCGAGTTCGGGCAAAGCCAGGCTGTCGGACAGCTCGGTGGTGACATGCTGGACGCCGTACTTGGCGGCCACTTCGCGGGTCTTTTCCAGGTCGCGGCTGATCAGCGAGACCACCTCCACGCCGTCAATGTTTTGGATGCCGTCCAGGTGCTTGATACCGAAGGCGCCGGCGCCGGCGAGGGCTACTTTGATGGTCTTAGACATGATTGAGTCTCCGCAGAGCCGCCTCAAGGAGGCGAACGCCCCCTAGGGGGGCAGTGAATGAATATGAACGTGGGGGCATTACTTGTTCTCCAAAATCAGATGTCCCACGGCGGTGTTCGATGCCGGCACATGAAAAAAGCGGTGCTTGAGGTTGACGCCATCGGCGCGGCCGGCCACGTCGCTCATGGCGCCGCGGGCGATCAGCCACATCACCAGCTCAATGCCTTCGCTGCCGGCCTCGCGCACAAAGTCGATGTGCGGAATGGCGGCGGCTGCCGCCGGGTCGCTGATCAGCTTGTCTAGGAAGGCGTTGTCAAAGTCCTTGTTGATCAGGCCGGCGCGCGGGCCCTGCAACTGGTGGCTCATGCCGCCCGTGCCCCAGATGTGCACGTTC
>CANFZJ010000362.1 GCA_947451445.1 Comamonadaceae bacterium | reverse complement strand
GGGCGTCCAGCAGCATGGCGGCGATCTGCACCAAGATGCCTGCGGCCATGATCAGCCCAAACCAGGCCAGCCCGAACACCATGTAAGCCCCTTTGTTGCGCCAGCAGGCAACCAGGCTGAAAAACAGGCTCTTGGCCGGTGTCACGCCGTGCCAGTAGACCAGCGCCGGGGCATGCCAGAACGCCAGCGACAGCGGCAGGTGCAGCGCCATGAAGAGCAGCATGCTTTGCAGCTCCAGGCTGTTGCTGGCGGTTTCTTCTGTGGTGCCACCCAGCAGGATGCGGCGCGCAAAGTCACCGCCGTCCAGCAGCGATGTGAGGCCCAGCACCAGCACAAACCCGGCGGCGTACAGCCCGCCCAGCACCAGCATGGCGCGGGTGCGCTGCGGGTCGGCTCGCCAGGCGCGCAGCAGCAGCGCAGGCATGGGAAAGCGGCCCTGGCTGGCCTCCAGCGTGGCCACCATCAGGCCCAGGGCCATGGTGGGCAGCAGCGCCAGGGCGACCAGGTTGCCCAGCACCGGCACCAGATTGATCAGCGAGATGCCGGCCATGAACATGAAGAACAGCCCGGCCAGCGCCAGCGGCTGCCGAAAGAAGGTCTGGATGCCCAGCTTGACCCATACAACTCCGGTGCGTGGCGGGACGAGCTGGAGTTTCATGGCAGTTGGACCGGGTGGGCGATGCATTGGCGCAGCACGCGCTCGAAGTGGCCGGGGTCGTGTGGCTGCAGCATGCTGGCCTCGCGCGGCAGGTGCCAGTCCCACAGGCGGGAGATCCAGAAGCGCAGCGCCCCGGCCCGCAGCATCGCAGGCAGCAGCTGGCGCTCGGCGGCGGTCAGCGGGCGCACGGCGGCGTAGGCGTCCAGAAACGCCTGCTGGCGGGCGCTGTCGGGCGCGCCGGTGGGCAGGTCGATACACCAGTCGTTCAGGCACACGGCAATGTCGAACAGCCAGGCGTCGATGCCCGCAAAGTAAAAGTCAAAGAAGCCGCTGAGTGTGGGCACGCCGCCCACCGTGTCGAACATCACGTTGTCGCGGAACAGGTCGGCGTGGATGGCCCCCTGCGGCAGCGCGGCGTAGGCGCTGGAGGCGGCCACGTGGTTTTGGTAGGCCAGCTCGCTCTGCAACAGCTGGGCCTGGGCGGGGTCCAGAAACGGCAGGACCACCGGGGTGGTTTCGTTCCACCAGGGCAGGCCGCGCAGATTGGGCTGGGCCATGCCAAAGTCACGCCCGGCCAGGTGCATGCGGGCCAGCATGTCGCCTACCGCAGCACAGTGCAGTACGCCAGGGGCCAGTTCGCTCTTGCCGCGCAGCTTGGTGACCACCGAAGCGGGCTTTTTCTTGACGGTGTGCAGGATGTTGCCCGCCTTGTTGGCCAGCGGGTTGGGCACGGGAATGCCACGCTGGGCCAGGTGCTGCATCAGCCGCAGGTAAAACGGCAGCTGCTCGAAGGTGAGCCGTTCAAACAGGGTCAGCACATATTCGCCGCTGCTGGTGGTGGCGAAGTAGTTGGTGTTTTCAATGCCGCCCTGGATGCCGCGCAGCGCCGTCATGTCGCCCACGTCCAGCTGGCGCGCGAGCGCTTGGGCCTCTCGCAAAGAGACTTTTGTGTAAACCGCCATGCTTAGAAGTTGAAAAGGTTCCAGACCCGCTGGCCCACACTGCCAGAGCCCGCGCCGTCGCGCTCGTCAATGCGGTGCTGGCGTGCGCCGTTGGCGGGCACCACCTCGTAGGCGGGCAGGCCGTTGGTCGGCTTGACGGTGATGGTTTGCGTCTCGCCGCCCACCCGCAGTTCGTTGACCTGTACGTCCTTGTCTTGCACTTCGATGTGCTTGATTTGCTGGTCGATGGGGGCTGCGGGAACAGCCGCCCAGACGGAGGACAGGCTGATCAGCAAGAGGGGGGTAAGAAGAAGGGCGCGCATGGCTGGGATTGTAGGTGTACCGCGCGCACCTTCTTTATTGCGAATACACGGACGGTTCGGGGCGCGGCGCACCAAAACCCAGCCGGGTTTGTACACCGGATTCGGGCGGTTCCAGGTAGGTCCAGTCGTTGGCGGCGTCGCGCACCACGCTGGCCGGGGGCTGGAACGGCGCTATCGGCACACCCTTGAGCGCGCGGCCCATGTAGTCCAGCCAGATCGGCAGCGACACGCCGCCGCCCGATTCGTGGCTGCCCAGGCTGCGTGGTTTGTCAAACCCGGTCCACACCACGGCCACCAGACCGGGCTGGAACCCGGCAAACCAAGCGTCCACCGCGTCGTTGGTGGTGCCGGTTTTGCCGTAGATGTCGTCGCGCTTGAGCGTGGCCTGCGCGCGGGCGGCGGTGCCGCTGCGGGTCACCTCTTGCAGCAGGCTGTTGGTGATGAATACGTCGCGCTCGGGCACCACGCGGTCGGCCTCCTGCAGGGCTGGGGGCGGCGCGGCTTCAAACAGCACCTTGCCCTGCGCGTCGGTGATGCGCTCGATGACCACTGGCGGCAGGCGGTAGCCGCCGTTGGCAAACACCGCGTAGGCCGAGGCCAGCTGCATCGGCGTGGTGCTGCCTGCACCCAGGGCCAAGGTCAGGTTGTCGGGCTGTTTGGCGGGGTCAAAGCCAAACCGGGCCGCCCATTCGCGTGCCGGGCCGGTGCCCAGCATCTGCACCAGCCGCACGCTGACCAGGTTGCGCGACTTGGCCAGCGCCTGGCGCAGGGTGATGGCACCCAGGTACTGGCCGTCGTCGTTTTTGGGCTGCCAGCTGCCGGGCAGGTCGATGGGGCCGTCGTTGACCTCGCTGGAGGGCATCACGCCCCGGTCGATGGCGGCGGAATACAAAAACGGTTTGAAGCTGGAGCCCGGCTGCCGCCAGCCCTGGGTGGCGTGGTTGAACTGCTGGTCGGAAAAGTCAAACCCGCCCACCAGCGCCCGCACCCGCCCGGTGCTGGGTGCCAGCGCCACCAGCGCGCTTTGCACCTCGGGCCACTGTGCAATGGCCCAGGTCGGCCCGGTTTTGCCATCTTTGCCTTCATTGCGCTGCACCCGGATGATGGCCCCGCGCTTCACGGCCAGCGCGGCAGTGGCTTTGGGGCCCAGCCCGGTTTGTGCCCAGCGCAGGCCGTCCCCGGTGATGTGCAGGGTCTCGCTGGTGGCCAGGCGGGCCACCACCTCTTTCGGGCTGGCCTGCAGCACGATGGCCACGCGCAGGTCTTCGTCGTCGCTATGGTCCTTCAGCGCCAGCGCGGCGGCGGCGTCTTCCTCTTTGGCATCTACGGGCAGCTCTTCATGGTCTTCCGGGCCGCGCCAGGGCTGGCGGCGGTCGTAGGCCAGCACGCCCCGGCGCAGCGCCTGGTAGGCGGCCTGCTGGTCGGTAGAAATCAGCGAGGTATAGACCTTGATGCCGGTGGAATAGGCCTGCTGGCCGTAGCGCTCAAACACCGCCAGCCGGGCCATTTCGGCCACGTATTCGGCATGCACCGGCACCTGCAGCGGCGAGCGGATGGCCAGCTTTTGTGTGCGTGCCTGGTCAAACTGCGCCTGGGTGATGACGCCGGTGCTGCGCATGCGGCCCAGCACCAGCTGCTGTCGGCGTGTGGCGCGCTCCAGGTTGGTGATGGGGTTGGCGTAGGCCGGGTTTTGCGGCAGCCCGGCCAGCATGGCCATTTCGGCC
>CANFZJ010000361.1 GCA_947451445.1 Comamonadaceae bacterium | reverse complement strand
GCCAAGGTCTATCCGGGCGTGGCCCAGAACTGGTGGCGCCAAGGCATGATGGGTAGCGCCAAGGCGCACTACGATGGCGTCAAGGCGTTCTCGGAAACCGACCAGACCGACGACCTGAAGGCGATCACCGTGCCCACGCTGGTCATGCACGGCGATGATGACCAGATCGTACCCATTGCGGACTCCGCACTGAAGGCCGTCAAGCTGCTGAAGAACGGCACACTCAAGGTCTATAAAGGCTACCCGCACGGCATGCTCACCACGCAAGCCGATGTGATCAATCCAGACCTGCTCGCCTTCGTGAAGTCGTGAAGCCCAAGGCGCCTCCGTTTGCGGGGGTGCCTGCAACGGACCTGGACCACGAGGCCATTCTGTTGGCCCTGGTGCACGCGGTGCTGGCGGCGCTGGAGCCGCCCCACGCCACCAGCCCATTGTTCATCCAGCAATTGCTGCTGGCCTTGCAGACCCACCTGCTGGCACGCTACGGTGCAGCGCACACGGGCCAAGGCGGTTTGTCGCCGCAGCAGCTATTGCGCGCCCAGCAGTACCTTCTGGGACATCCCTTGCAGAGCCTGTATGTGGCCCAGGCGGCACAGCACTGCGGACTGTCCCACGGATATTTCAGCAAAGCATTCAAACTCAGCATGGGCCTGTCGCCGCTGCAGTGGACCTTACAAAGCCGTATCTACCAGGTCGCGGTGCTGCTGCGCTGCGACACACCTCTGGCCGATATTGCCGCTGCGTGCGGCTTTGCCGACCCACGCCATGTAGTGCGCTGCTTTCGCCGTGCCATGGGTCTGACACCGCGGGCGTGGCTCAGGGAATACCCTTAAAACCAGCTGGGTCGCGTGGCGTTTTGCCAAGAAAAGCTGCTACCGTATTCCAATCTATGTTCACCGAACCTACTTACCAGTTACCCCTGCGTGTACTGCCAAGGTACTCCGATGCTGGCTAAACCCCAGCCCTCTGTTTCGCCGCTGCACAGCCTACCCAAGGACTCGCTGGGTTGCCAGGCAAGCCAGCTTTTGCAGGACCAGGAATTGGCCGGTGCAGGTGCCCGCTTTTACCGTAAATGCAGCGAAAACGCGGGCCTGAGCCCGGTGTTCACACCCGCCAGCGAGCGTGGTTACCTGGTCGGCATCTCGCTGAGCGTGGGCCACCGCCGCCGTATCTTCCACGAACACCACGCATCCACGCACGAGTTCGAAACCGGCTCAGTCTATGTGCGGAATTTTGCCGACGACTACCGGGCCGACCTGCAAGGGCCATTCGACTTTCTGCTGGTGGAAATCGCGCCCAGCTTCTTCGACAACGCCAGCGATGAGCGGGTGGGTCGGCGCGTCACCGGCCTGGAATGCGTGACCGGCATGCACGACCCGGTACTGGCCAACCTGGCCCGCGCGGTGGCGCCCACGCTGGCGCACCCACACGAGGCCAGCACGCTGTTCATCGACCAGATAGGTGCAGCCATAGGCACCTACCTGGCCGAGCAATACGGGGGCGCTACGCTGCCGTCGCGCAGGCGCAACCGGCGTTTGTCGCGGCAACACGAAGCGCGTGCCAAGGAGATGCTGCTCAGCAGCCTCGACGGCAAGCTGTCGATCGGCGATATCGCCCAGGCATGCAGTCTGTCGCGCAGCTATTTCAGCCGCTCGTTCCAGGAGAGCACCGGCCAGACACCGCACCAGTGGCTGATGAAGCAACGCGTCGAGATGGCCTGCGGATTGCTCGCACAAGGTGCACTGCCGCTGGCCGACATTGCAGTGGACTGCGGCTTTGCCGACCAGAGCCATTTCAGCCGGGTGTTCACCCAGCACCTGGGCGCGCCGCCGGGCACCTGGCGGCGGCTAAACACCTGATGGCGCTCGCCTGAGAGATGGCCGAAATTTATAAAAAATCGGGCTCCAGCGCAGGTAGCGCCTGCGGCGACAGCTATTAAAAACAGAGCAAATGACTTACCAGGGCTGCTGCAAACGCTGCAGCACATCCAAATCCGGATAGCCATCTGCTGGCAGCCCCACGCTGCGCTGGTAGCCCTGAATCCCTTCGCGCGTGGCGGGGCCCATCATGCCGTCGGGGGTGCCGCTGGCAAAACCGCGCTGGTTCAAGCGGGTTTGCAGGGCCTGTAACTGGCTGCGCGTGAGCGCCCGCAGGTCACGCGGCCAAGGTGCCTGCACGCCGGGGCCATTGCCCAGGCGCTGCGCCAGCAGGCTGACGGCCAGGGCGTAGCTGGTGGAATTGTTGTAGCGCAGGATGGCGCGGAAGTTAGGGCCGACCAGAAAGGCGGGGCCGCGGGCTCCGGCGGGCAGCAGCAGATCGGCATCGGACAGCACGGGCAGCAAGGTGCTACCCGTGCCATCCAGGCCGCGCACGCCCTCGGCAGCCCATTGCTCGGACGGCTGGCGCACCGTGGTGTCGGCACGGGCTACATCGAAGCCCGGCGGCAGCTGCACCTCGCATCCCCAGGGCTGGTCGGCCTGCCAACCAGCGCTTGCCAGAAAGTGGGCGGTAGAAGCCATCACATCGGCCATGCTGCCCCAGATGTCGCGTCGGCCGTCGCCGTCGGCATCCACGGCGTAGGCCAGAAAGTTGGACGGCAAAAACTGGGTCTGGCCCATGGCACCGGCCCACGAGCCGACCATGTGGGCGCGGTCGATATCGCCATTTTGCAGAATCTTCAACGCGGCCAGTAGCTGGCCGCGCGCCCAGTCTTCGCGCCGCCCCTCAAAACCCAGCGTCGCCAGCGCGTCGATGGTGGGGGTGTTGCCGTAGTTGCTGCCGTAGTTGCTCTCCATGCCCCAAATGGCGGCCAGGATGGTGGCGGGCACGCCAAAGCGGCTGGCGGCGGCATCGGCCTCAGCGCGAACCTGCAGCAGCTTGCCTTGGCCCAGCGTAACGCGTTGCGGCGACACGGTGTTGTCCAGGTAGTCCCAGACGGTGCGGGTGAACTCGGGCTGGGCACGGTCCAGCTCGACCACGCGCGGCAGGTAGCGCACGCCGTCGAATGCGCTATGCAGGGTGGCATCGCCCACACCGGCGGCCCGTGCCGTGGCTTGGAAGCCTTCCACCCAGCGCGCAAAGCCCTGTTGGAGCCCAAGCGCAGCGGTATCGGCGGGTGCGGCCAGGGTCACGCCCTCCGGCGGGGCGGGGAGTGGCTTTGTTGGGGTGCTTGCGCAGCCCGCCAGGGCCGCCATCGCCAGTGCCAGGAAGGCCCGCGCGAAGCCGGTCCGTGGTGGGAAACGTGGGTGGTGCATGGCGGAGATTTTCGTCTAGCGGGCCCACAGCCGTGCGAAGCTGGCCACCGATACCAGGCCCGCGAACATCGCCCCCAGCCCCAGTGCCCAGGTAGGGCCGTGCAGGCTCCCCGCCAGACCAAAACACAGGGCCACCAGGGCCGCCCCGGTGGTCTGGCCGATCACGCCGCTGGCCCCGCCGCTGCGCTCGGGCGGGGCGCTGGACATCAGCGCCTTCAGATTGGGGGATTGGAAAAAGCCAAAGCCCGCGCCGCAAAGCCCGCCTGCTTTTGGGCATAAAAAAAGCTGCTAGGAGTCTGGGCGGCAGAAGCCCCACCCTGGGATGAATCCTGGCACGAAGCCTGCTGATGCCCAGGCATGAGCACCAGCTACGTTCCCTACCACCCCGAGCAACAGCAACTGC
>CANFZJ010000360.1 GCA_947451445.1 Comamonadaceae bacterium | reverse complement strand
GGAGTAAGACAATCAGCCCATGCTGCTCCATATCCCCGACATCCTGACCCCCGCCGAAGTCCAGCACGCCCAGAGCCTGCTGGCAGATGCCCCCTGGCTGGACGGCCGCGCCAGCGCGGGCAGCCAGGCACGGGCCGTCAAAAACAACGAACAACTGCCGCACGACTGCGATGCCGCCACCCAGATCCGCACGCTGCTGCTGCGCGGACTGGACCGCAACCCCACCTTCTTTTCTGCCGCCCTGCCCAAAAAAGTATTCACCCCGCGCGTGAACCGCTATGGCGGCGACAGCAACTTTTACGGCAACCACGTGGACAACGCGGTGCGCTTTGCGCCCGACAGCGGGCAGCGGGTGCGCACCGACATCTCGTGCACCCTGTTCCTCAGCGACCCGGCCAGCTATGACGGCGGTGCGCTGGTGGTGCAAGACAGCGCCGGGCCGCAGCAGGTCAAGCTGCCCGCAGGCCACCTGGTGCTGTACGCAGGCACCAGCGTGCACCAGGTGACGCCCGTCACACGCGGGGTCCGGCTGGCCTGCTTTTTCTGGATCGAAAGCATGGTGCGCAGCCAGGAACAGCGCCAACTATTGTTCAACCTGGACATGGCCCTGCTGCGCCTGCGCCAGCAACACGGCGAAAGCGATGAAACCACGGCGCTGACCGGCAGTTACCACAACCTGCTGCGCATGTGGGCTGACACATGACCGCACCGGTTGTCGGCCAAATCCCCCCCGGCGTGGTCACGCTGGAAGACCACGCCCGCCATGCCCAGACGGTGCTGGACGCCAACGCCTGGGCCTACTTCAGCGGTGGCGCGGGCGATGAAATCACCGTGCGCGCCAACCGCAGCGCCTGGGACAGCCTGCAGCTGCTGCCCCGCGTGCTGCAGCCGCTGGCCGGGGGCCACACCCGGGTCGAACTGCTGGGCCGCACGCTGGCCCACCCTATTCTGCTGGCCCCGGTGGCCTACCAGCGTATGGCCCACCCGGACGGCGAACTGGCCAGCGCCTACGCCGCAGCCGCGCTGGGCGCAGGCATGGTGCTCAGTACCCAAAGCAGTGTTGCTATGGAAACAATAGCTACTTGCGCAGGTACTGATTGCGCTAATGGCCCTTTTTACTTCCAACTGTATTTGCAGCACGACCGGGGCTTTACCCGCGAACTGGTGCAGCGCGCCGAGCACGCCGGGTTTGAAGCCCTGGTACTGACGGTGGACGCACCCACCAACGGTGCCCGCGACCGTGAACGCCGGGCGGGCTTTCGGCTGCCGCCGGGCATCTCGGCGGTAAACCTGGCCGGACTGCCCCCCGCCCCCGCCCTGCAACCCGGCCAAAGCGCCTTGTTCGACGGCCTACTCAAACATGCCCCCACCTGGGACGACATCGCCTGGCTGCAGACCCAAACCCGGCTGCCCATCCTGCTCAAGGGCGTGCTGCACCCGGACGATGCGCGCCAGGCGGCCCGGCTGGGCGCAGCGGGCGTCATCGTGTCCAACCACGGCGGGCGCACGCTGGACACCACGCCCGCCACGGCGCACATGTTGCCGCGCATCGTCGAGGCGGTGGACGGCCAAATTCCCGTACTGGTAGACGGCGGCATCCGGCGCGGCACCGATGTGCTCAAAGCCATCGCCCTGGGTGCCAGCGCCGTGCTGGTGGGCCGCCCCTATGTGTACGGCCTGGCCAATGCCGGGGCCGTGGGCGTGGCCCATGTGCTGCGCCTGCTGCGCGACGAGCTGGAGATCGCCATGGCCTTGTGCGGCTGCGCCACGCTGGCACAGGCCAGCCCGGCGCTGATTTTTAAGCCTACTTGAATTTGGTATTGCAAATGCGACGGATTCGTATTTATAATTAGACATCTTCAACCGCCAGCCCTTAGCGTGCCGCCATGATCGTCTGTGTTTGCCACCGTGTTTCCGACCGCGACATCGCCCGCCACGTGCGTGCGGGTTACGGGTTTGACGACATCCAGCTGGAACTGGGTGTCGCCACCCAGTGTGGCCGCTGCGAAGGCTGCGCCCGCGATGTGGTGGCACAGTGCAGCGTATCTCGCCCGGTCGCTGCGATACAACTTGCCAGCACCATTCTGGACAGCAAGGCATGGAACTCCTCGGCACACTTGGCGGCAGCCTGATCCTGGTGCTCGGATCCGCTTGGTGGATCTTTCGTAAATAATTTTTGAAATCATTTTTTGGCGATGGCCTTGGGCCTGCGTTTGCCGTACCGGCGGCGTGGGCTGCTGCAGCCTGAACTCTCCCGGATGAACAGCACCTTACCCCTCCCCTCCCCCCGCGCAGCACCGCGCATCAGCCGCAACATGGCCATCGTCAGCAGCGTGCTGGTGTTCCACGCTGCCGCGCTCTGGGCCCTGCAAAGTGGGCTGGTCCGCAAAGCGGTTGAAATCATCGTGCCGGTGGAAATGCTGAGCCAGCTGATCGAACCCCCCAAGCCGAAACCACCGCCACCCGCACCGCCTGCGCCGGTAAAGCAGCCCGTGGTCAAGACCAAGGCCCCCACGCTACCGCCCCCGCCCCAGCTGATGGCCATTGCCGACACCACCCCGGCACCGAACGCCCCCACCGGCGTCACCACGCCCCAGCCACCCGCACCGCCGATAGCCGCCCCCGTGGCCGTTGCGCCGCCCGCGCCCCCGGCAGCGCCGCCTGCGCCGCCCAAAATAACGCTACCGTCCAGCGACGCCGACTATCTGCACAACCCACTGCCCAGCTACCCCTCCATGAGCAAAAAGCTGGGCGAACAAGGCAAGGTGCTGGTGCGGGTGTACATCGGCACAGATGGCCTGCCCGACAAAGCTGAACTAAAGCGCTCTAGCGGCTTTGAGCGGCTGGACAAAGCCGCGCTGGAATACATCATGAAATGCCGCTTTGTGGCAGGCAAGGTCAACGGTGTGGCACAACCCATGTGGTACGAAGCCCCCGTCAACTACATCCTCGAATAACTGTTTTAAGACTGACGCAGCGTCCGGATGAACGGCCTCTGGCCGTCACCCAGGCACTGCATAAGTCCTGTGTTTTTTACCCTCTGGAGCATTTGTAATGGAATCGCAATTCGGCATCGCCAACGTCTGGACGCAAGGTGACTTTGTTACCAAAACCGTCGCCATCATCCTGCTGGCCATGTCCCTGGCGTCATGGATCGTCATCATCATCAAGGCGCTGGATGTCTTGAAGTTCAAAAAACTAGCCAGCAGCGCCGCCGACTTCTGGCACAGCGAAGACTTCGCCACCGGCCTGAAAAAGCTGGGTGATGACCAGACCAACCCATTCCTGCAAATCGCCCTGGAAGGCCGCGAAGCCACGGCCCACCACCGCAACACCAAGGCCCATCTGCACGACAGCCTGGACGTGAGCGACTGGGTCACGCGCTGCCTGCGCAACAGCATCGACGAATTCACCGCCAAGCTGCAGGCCGGGCTGGCGATCCTGGCGTCGGTGGGCTCCACCGCTCCGTTCATCGGCCTGTTCGGCACGGTCTGGGGCATTTACCACGCACTGTTGAGCATCGGTATGTCCGGCCAGTCCACCATCGACAAGGTGGCTGGCCCCATCGGCGAAGCGCTGATCATGACCGCGCTGGGCCTGGCCGTGGCCATTCCCGCCGTGCTGGGCTACAACACCCTGGTGCGCGGCAACAAGTCCATCCTGATCAAGCTGAACAGCTTTGCCCACGACCTGCACGC
>CANFZJ010000359.1 GCA_947451445.1 Comamonadaceae bacterium | reverse complement strand
TTGGTGATGCGGGCATCGGACCAGCCGGTTTGCTGCATCGTGGCCGTGAGGTTGGGGAAGTCGCCGATGGTGCGAATGCCTTCGGGGTTGATCACTTCGCCAAAGGTGGTCAGGCGGCGCCAGCGGCCTTTGTCGTGCGTCAGCATGTCGAAGAACTCATGGCCGTGGCCTTGTGTGAAGTCAGAGCCCAGGCCCACACAGTCTTCGCCCACGATGTTGATGACGTAGTCGATAGCCTCGACGTAGTCGTGTACGGTCGATGCATTGCCGCGCTTGAGGAAGGGCGAGAACATGGTCACGCCGATGAAGCCGCCGTGGTCGGCAATGAACTTCAGCTCGGCGTCGCTTTTGTTGCGCGGGTGGTCCTTCAGGCCCAGGGGCAGGCAGTGGGTGTAGGCCACGGGCTTTGTGGAGGCTAGGATGGCCTCTTCAGAGGTCTTGCTGCCCACGTGCGACAAGTCCACCATGATGCCCACGCGGTTCATCTCTGCAATGACCTCGCGGCCGTAGCCGGACAGCCCGCCGTCGCGCTCATAGCAGCCGGTGCCCACGAGGTTCTGCGTGTTGTAGCAAAGCTGGACCACGCGCACGCCCATGTCGTGGAAGGCCTCGATGTAGCCGAGATTGTCTTCAAAGGCATGGGCGTTCTGGAAGCCCAGGACGATGCCGGTTTTGCCATCGGCTTTGGCTTGGACGATGTCCGCCGTGTTGCGGGCCAGGGTGACGAGGTCGCTGTTGTCGCGGATCAGCTGCTTGAGCTGGGCGATGTTGTCGACCGTCTTCGGGAAGTCTTCCCACACGGAGACGGTGCAGTTGGCGGCGGCCAGGCCACCCTTCTTCATGTCTTCAAATACGCTGCGGTTCAGGTTGGCAATGATGAGACCGTCGATGACGATGGAGTCTTGGTGCAGGGTGCTCATGGTCTGTCCTTTTAGGCGTAAAGGGGGAAACGGGCGGTCAGGGCTTTGACCCGGGCGTAGACCGAGGTCTCCAGGGCGGCATCGCCTTCTGGTTTGGTCTTCAGGCTGTTGAAGACTTCCAGCATCAGGCGGCCGACTTCTTCAAACTCGGCGACGCCGAAGCCGCGCGTCGTGCCCGCTGCCGTGCCGACGCGGATGCCCGAGGTGATGGTGGGCTTTTCGTCGTCAAACGGTATGCCGTTTTTATTGCAGGTAATGCCCGCACGCTCCAGCGCCACTTCGGTGGTGTTGCCTTTCAGGCCCAGGGGGCGTAGATCGACCAGCAGCAGGTGGTTGTCGGTGCCGCCGGTGACCAGGTCCAGGCCACCGGCCTTGAGTACCGCGCCCAGGGCCTTGGCGTTGGCCACGACCTGTTGGGTGTAGGCTTTAAAGCTGGGTTGCAGGGCCTCACCAAAGGCCACGGCCTTGGCGGCAATCACGTGCATCAGCGGGCCGCCTTGCGAACCGGGGAACACGGCGGAGTTGATCTTCTTCGACAAGGCTTCGTCGTTGGTCAAGATCACACCGCCACGGGGGCCGCGCAGGGTTTTGTGCGTGGTGGAGGTGGTCACATGGGCGTGCGGCACCGGGCTGGGGTACACGCCGGTGGCGACCAGACCGGCCACATGGGCCATGTCCACCATCAGGTAGGCACCCACCTTGTCGGCGATGGCGCGAAAGCGCGCCCAGTCGATGGTGCGGGGGTAGGCCGAGAAGCCTGCGATGATCATCTTGGGCTGGTGCTCTACGGCCAGGGCTTCGACTTCGTCGTAGTCAATCAGCGAGTCGGCGCGGCGCACGCCGTACTGCACGGCCTTGAACCATTTGCCCGACAGCGCCGGCTTGGCACCGTGCGTCAAATGGCCGCCTGCCGACAGCGACATGCCCAGCACGGTGTCGCCAGGCTGCACCAGCGCCAGCATGACCGCCGTGTTGGCCTGGGCACCAGAGTGCGGCTGCACGTTGGCGAATTCGCAGCCAAACAGTTGGCACAGGCGCTCGATGGCCAGGGCTTCGACCACGTCCACGTGCTCGCAGCCGCCGTAGTAGCGCTTGCCGGGGTAGCCTTCGGCGTATTTGTTGGTCAGCGCCGAACCCTGGGCTTCCATGACCGCCTTGGAGACGATGTTTTCCGAGGCGATGAGCTCAATTTGCTCGCGCTGGCGCTGCAGTTCATGGTCCATCGCGGCGCTGACGGCGGGGTCGGCCTGGGCTACGCCGGTAGAGAAAAAACTTTGCATGGCAATGGCTTTCAAACAGTTTCAAACAAGGGGGTAAAAACCGGGTCGGCAATCTGGGCTGGTGTGGTGATGCACAGCCGGTACGGTTGGGCGGTGCGCTCCAGCAAACGCCAGGTGTAGTCGGCAAAGCTGCGGCGGAACACGATGACCACGCCGTCTTCATCGGTGCGTGCCACAGTGAAGCCGGTTTTAGACGCTACGGTGCTGGCGCAGCGGCCCACAGCCAGGCTCTCGTAGTCGTAGGGGCCGAGTTGGCGCAGCAGCAACATATGGTCGGGGCCGGACACGCGCAGGGCGGTCAGGCCACCGCTGTTGTCCACCACCTGCGCAAACACATCTTGCAGTGCGTTGCCCAGACTGGACAGCAAGGCGTCGCGGCGGGAGCGTTGGCACACCAGCAGCCATTCGTCGGGCGACACCCACAGCACGACACCGGCGGCGGTGCGCAATACGGTCATGGGCTGGGTTGGCAGGGGCTGGCCCAGGATGTCCGCCACGGCCTGCATGAAAGTGCCGTCATCGGTTTTGCCGCGCAGCACGATGTAGCCCAGGTGTGGCAACTCGGCCATCAGCACCCGGTTCTGGCTGCTGGGCACGGCTGCGCGGGCGGGCAGGCCAAAGGCGTGCAGGGGAGATTCCAACATTGTGTTCAGGGTGTTAGACATTTTGACGGTCACCTTTTACGTCCACGAATACGCTGCCACCCACTTTGACGGGGGTGACCTTGCCGTGCGCATGCACGTACAGGGTTTGCTCTTTGCGCTGCAAGCCACCAGCAACCACCGCCATGGCGATGGAGCGGCCTAAAAAGGCGCTGTGGTAGCTGGAGGTCACGTGGCCTAGCATTTGGTTGGTGGCACCCACGGTGGCGCTTTCCATGATTTGCGCACCTTCGATCAGCACGCTATTCGGGTCTTCGGGCAGCAGGCCGACCAATTGCTTGCGGCCTTCGCGGGCCGTGTCGCTGCGGGCCAAAGAGCGTTTGCCCAGGAAGCTGAAGGGTTTCTTCATGCCCACGGCCCAGGCCATGTCCAGGTCGATCGGGCTCATGGAGCCATCGGTGTCTTGGCCGACGATGATGAAACCCTTCTCCGCGCGCAGCACGTGCATGGTTTCGGTACCGTAGGGCGTGATGTCGAACTCGGCCCCGGCGGCCATCACGGCCTCCCACAGGGCGTGGCCGTAGCCAGATTCGACGTTCAATTCATACGACAGTTCGCCGGAGAAGCTGATGCGGAACACGCGGGCGGGCAAGCCGTTGACGGTGCCAGCGCGCCAGTCCATGAACTTGAAGTTCTCGGGCGACAGGTCGATGTCTGGGCACAGTTTGGCCAGTACGGCGCGGGCTTTGGGGCCGACCAGGGCCACGGTGGACCAGTGGTCGGTCACCGAGGTCATCCACACCTTCAGATCGGGCCACTCGGTTTGGTGCCAGCGCTCCAGCCAGTTCAGCACGCGTGCCGCGCCGCCGGTGGTGGTGGTCATGTAGAACTGGTTTTGCTGG
>CANFZJ010000358.1 GCA_947451445.1 Comamonadaceae bacterium | reverse complement strand
CCTGCACAGCCACCTGCAGACGCGCGACATGACGGCAAAAGGCGGTGTGGTGGTCAATCTGCTGGACCAGAAGCTGTGGAACCTGAACCCGGATTTCTTCAGCTACACCCTGTCCAAAGCCGCGCTGGAAGTGGCCAACACCATGCTGGCGCAAGCCCTGGCCCCACTGGTGCGGGTGGTGGGCGTGGCCCCCGGCCTGACGCTGACCAGCCACCTACTGAGCGACGAGCAGTTCGCCCGGCTGCACAAAATATCGCCGCTGGGCCGCTCCAGCACCGCCGCCGACGTGGCCGCTACCGTCCAATTCGCGCTGGACAACCAGTCCATCACCGGCACCACGCTGCTGGTGGACGGCGGCCAGCACCTGATGCAGTTCGAGCGCGACTTCTCGCTCATGTAACCAGAATAAAAAACTATGACGCACCTCTCTGGCAACCAAACCCTGCAGCTCACCGGACTGCGCTTCGACGCGAATCTGGGCATTCTGGAGTCTGAAAAAACCGCGCCGCAGCCCATCCAGGTAGACGCCGAGCTCAACCTGGGCCCCCAGCCGCTGCAGCCCAGCGACGACGACATCAACCACGTGCTGGACTACCGCAAGGTGCGCCAGATCATCATCGACGACTGCACCGCACACCACGTCAACCTGCTGGAGAGCCTGATCGGCCAACTCAGCGCCCGCCTGATGCAGCTGCCCGGCGTGCTGGGCGTGCGCGTGCGTATCGCCAAGCTGGAGATTTTTGACGACTGCGAAGTGGCGATTCGGGTGGAAACCGGGCAGTGGTGAACCCGGCGCGGGATAATCGGGGTTTTAGAGAACCGATTGCCCCCTATGAGCGCCGTATGGACTACCGACGAGGTTGCCGCCCCCGATTTCAAGATCGAGCGCGAAACGCATAAATTAGAAAAACGCCTGTGCCGCGAAATGGGCAAGGCCATCGTGGACTACAACATGGTGGAGCAAGGCGACAAGGTGATGGTCTGCATGAGCGGCGGCAAAGACAGCTACGCCATGCTGGACATCTTGCTCAAGCTCAAGGCCCGCGCGCCCATCCATTTCGACATCATCGCCGTCAACCTGGACCAAAAACAGCCCGGCTTCCCCGCCGACGTACTGCCCGGCTACCTGACCGCGCTGGGCGTACCGTTCCACATCGAGAACCAGGACACCTACAGCATCGTCAAGCGCGTCATCCCCGAGGGCAAAACCACCTGCGGGCTGTGCAGCCGCCTGCGCCGGGGCATTCTGTACCGCGTCGCCGACGAGCTGGGGGCCACCAAAGTCGCGCTGGGCCACCACCGCGACGACATCCTGCAAACCTTCTTTTTGAACATGTTCTTCGGCGGCAAGCTCAAAAGCATGCCGCCCAAGCTGGTCAGCGACGACGGCAAACACATCGTCATCCGCCCGCTGGCCTATGTGAATGAAAAAGACCTGGTCCGCTGGGCCGCACACAAGCAGTTTCCCCTCATCCCCTGCACCCTGTGCGGCAGCCAGGAGAACCTGCAACGCAAACAGGTCGCCGAAATGCTGCGCGAATGGGAGAAAAAATACCCCGGCCGCGTGGAAAGCATGTTCAGCGCACTGCAAAACGTGGTGCCCTCGCACCTGCTGGACCGCAGCCGCTACGACTTTGAAGGCCTGCAAACCACCGGCGTCGCAAGTGTGGACGGCGACATGGCGTTTGACCCGCCCAGCTTCCCGTCCGCCAGCACCTTGTCCGGCCTGCAGGTCGTCCACATTTAAAGGCACACCATGCGGATCTGGCGCACCCTCCTACTGGCAGCCGTAGTGCTGCTCACGGGCTGCGCCAGCATGTGGCGCATCCAAAGCGATGTGCAGAGCTTTTCCAGCTGGCCGCAGATGCCGCAGCCGCCCACGCAGTTCCGCTTTGAACGCCTGCCCTCGCAGCTGGCCGACCCGCAGGCGCAGGCCGCACTGGAGCAACAGGCCCTGCCCGTCCTGGCCCAGGTCGGCCTGCTGCCCGACCCGCAGGCCCGCTACAGCCTGCAGATCAGCACCCGGCTAGAAGAGGCCACCCGCTGGGACGAACCCGCCGGTGGCGTGTTTTTCTCGCCCTGGATCGGAGGCCACCACGGGCAGCTAGGCATGGGCTTCCCCATAGGGCGCATGCCGCAGCGCAGTTTTCAGCGCCAGGTCAACCTGCTGCTGCGCGACCTGGTCAGCGGCCAGGTGGTGTATGAAACCCAGGCCCGCTACGACAGCCGCTTCCCCATCGGCACCGACGTGCTGCCCGCCCTGGTGGCGGCTGCGCTGCACGGCTTTCCGCAGCCACCCGCCGGGCCGCGCGTGGTCACCGTTGATATTCCCCACTAAAAGAAGCATGGACGCCACCCGCATCATTGCCATCCGCCATGGCGAAACCGCCTGGAACGTAGACACCCGCATCCAGGGCCAGCTGGACATCCCGCTGAACGCCACGGGCCGCTGGCAGGCCCAACGTCTGGGCGAAGCGTTGGTGGGCGAGCCCATCACCGCCGTCTATTCCAGCGACCTGTGGCGTGCCTATGAAACCGCGCTGTCGGTGGCCGGGGCGGTGGGGCTACCCATCACCACCGCCGAGGGCCTGCGCGAACGCGGCTTTGGCGTGTTCCAGGGCCGCACCTTTGCCGAAATAGAAGCCGAGTTGCCAGAGCAAGCCCTGTTGTGGCGCAAACGCGACCCGGCTTTTGCGCCAGAAGGCGGCGAATGCCTGAACGACTTTCGCGACCGCGTGCTGGCCTGCGTCGGCGCCCTGGCCGCGCAGCACCCCGGAGAGCTGATCGCGGTGGTCGCCCACGGCGGCGTGATGGACGTGCTGTACCGCGCCGCCACCGGCCAGGGCCTGCAAGCCCCGCGCACCTGGGCGCTGGGCAACGCCGCCATCAACCGCCTGTTGTGGACCCCGCAAGGCTTCACCCTGGTCGGCTGGGCCGATACCCAGCATCTGGAAAAAGCAGGCGCGCTGGACGAAACCAGCGCCTAGGCAAAAGCTACGTTTTTGATAGCTATCTGCGCACACTCCACCGGCGCTAGAGGCTTATTTAATCTACAGAAAACAAACCATCGGCAGCCTGCGGCGGCGTCACGCCCAGGTGGCGGTAGGCGGCCAAGGTGGCGATGCGGCCCCGGTTGGTGCGCTGCAAAAAGCCCTGCTGGATCAAATAGGGCTCGATCACATCCTCAATCGTGTCGCGCTCTTCGCCAATGCTGGCGGCAATGTTGTCCAGCCCCACCGGGCCGCCGTCAAAGCGGTGGATCACCGCCTCCAGCAGTTTGCGGTCCATCAGGTCGAAGCCCTGCGGGTCCACGTCCAGCATGGCCAGGGCGCGGTTGGCGATGTCCAGGGTGATGGTGCCGTTGCCTTTTACGTCGGCGTAGTCGCGCACCCGGCGCAGCAGGCGGTTGGCGATGCGAGGTGTGCCGCGCGAGCGGCGGGCGATCTCGAAGCCGCCGTCGGCATCCATGGGTGCGCCCAAAAGCCCGGCGCTGCGTTTGACGATGCGGGCCAGCTCGTCCGGCGTATAGAACTCCAGCCGCGCCACGATGCCGAAGCGGTCGCGCAGCGGGTTGGTCAGCATGCCCGCGCGGGTGGTGGCGCCCACCAGCGTGAAGGGCTGCAAGTCCAGCTTGATGCTGCGCGCCGCCGGGCCTTCGCCGATCATGATGTCGATCTGGTAGTCCTCCAGCGCGGGGTACAGAAT
>CANFZJ010000357.1 GCA_947451445.1 Comamonadaceae bacterium | reverse complement strand
GTCATTGAATTCAATACAGGTTTCGCTCATGGTCAGGCTCCTAAATACGCGTCGAGAACTTGCTTGTTACCCCGGATTTCCGCCGGTGTGCCGATGGCCAGCACTTTGCCCTCCACCATCACCATGATGCGGTGGCACAGGTCCATCACAAAGTCCATGTTGTGCTCGATGACCACAAAGCTGCTCTTCTTGCCGCTGGCGGGGTTGCGGTTCAGGTCTTTCAGCAGGGTGGAGATGCCGCCGACCAGGCTGGGGTTGACGCCCGCGCAGGGTTCGTCCAGCAGTACCAGGTCGGGCTCGCTCATGAAGGCCATGGCGATATCGACCAGTTTTTGCTGGCCGTAGCTGAGTTCACCGGCCTTTTTGTCGGCTACGTGCTCGATGCGAAAGCGCTTGATCAGTGCGTCGGCCTTGGCGCCCAGGCCGGAGTCGCCCTGCGTGAACATGCGGCTGAACATGCTGCCGTGGTGCTCTTGCGCGGCCACGATCAGGTTGTCGCGCACGCTCATCTTGCCAAACACCTGCAGGGTCTGGAAGGTGCGGCCCACGCCTTTGCGGTTCAGCTCCAGCGGGCCGCACTGGGTGACGTTTTCACCCTTCAGTTCGATCTTGCCGGCGTCGGGAGTGATCTGGCCCAGCATGCTGTTGAACAGGGTGGTTTTGCCCGACCCGTTGGGGCCGATGACACCAAAAATCTCACCCGGCTGGACTTCAAAGCTGACACCGCCGACGGCCTGGATGGCGCCGTAGGCTTTTTTCAGGTCGGTGACTTGCAACAGAGGTTGGTTCATGCTTTTGCTCCTGCTGCAGCGCGGGCGGCGCTGGCGGCTCGTGATTGTTTTTTGGCCTTCATTCGATCTGGCAGACTCAGCAAGCCGTCGGGTAGCCACACCATCAGCACCACCACGGCGGCGCCGAACAGCGGCAGATACCAGTCCGACACGCCGGGCACGTCGCGCAGCCATTCGGGCACGACCACCCCCACGGCCGCACCGACGATGGGGCCCAGGAAGTAGCCGGGTCCGCCCACCACCACCATCAGGTACATCATGATGGACGCGCCCACGGCAAACGGTGCCGGTTCAATGAACTGCACCAGCGACGCGAACAGCGCCCCGGCCACACCGGCGTAGGCCGCGCCGATGGCAAAGCTCAACAGCGTGTATTTGCGGATGTCCACCCCCAGGCTTTCGGCCCGGATGGGGTTGTCGCGCAGCGCCGTGAAGGCCTTGCCCCAGGGCGAGCGCAGCAGGCCCCACAGCAACAGGCCCAGCACCACGGCAAAGGCCAGCACCAGGTAGTAGTAGGGGCGGTTCGCCTCCAGCGACAGGCCCAGCAGCTCCGGGCGGGCAATGTTGTTGATGCCGAAGGTGCCACCGGTCAGCCATTCCTCGTTGCGCATCACCAGCCAGACGGCGGTGTTGAAGCCCAGCGTGGCAAACGCCAGGTAAATGGTTTGTACCCGCAGCGCCGGAAAGCCCAGCACCAGGCCTACGGCAAAGCACAGCGCCGCCGCCGCCGGTACGCCCAGCCACCAACTGAAGCCTGCCTTGAGCAGCAAGGCCATGGTGTAGGCCCCGATGCCGAGGAAGGCGGCATGGCCCAGCGACTTTTGCCCGGCGTAGCCCACGGTCAGGTTCAGTCCCATGGTGGCGATGACGAAGACCAGCCAGTAGCTCAGCAGGTAGATACCGTAATTTTTAAGAAACTGGGGCACAACGCACAGCAGTATTGCGCTGGCAGCTATCAAAAGCATAGTGGACTTTTTCATACCTTGCGCTCCTCTAGTCTGCCCAGCAGGCCTTGCGGCTTGAACAGAATCACCACCATGAAGATCACCAGCGCCACCGCGTCTTTGTAGGCCGGCGAGATGTAGGCCGCGGCCAGGTTCTCGCACACGCCCACGATCAGCCCGCCCAGCAAGGCGCCGCGCGAGTTGTTGAAGCCGCCAATGATGGCCGCGAAGAAAGCCTTGTTGCCCAGCGACTCGCCCATGTCGAACTTGGCGAGATAGGTGGGGGTGACCAGTACCGCAGCGGCGCAGGCCAGCACGGCGTTGATGGCAAAGGTGTAGAAGATCATGCGCGGCACGTTGATGCCCAGCACGCTGGCGCTCTCGGTGTTTTGCGCCACGGCCTGCATGGCACGGCCGGTGATGGTCTTGGCCAGAAAGGCCTGGGTGGCAAACACCAGCAGCAGCGCCAGCACCAGCGTGCCCACGTCGGCCAGGGTGATGGTGACACCGGCAATGTTGAACAGCTGGTCGGCAAACAGGCTGGGGAAGGGGTGCGCTTCGGCGCTGTAGCCCGCCCGCAGCCCGTTGCGCAGGGCAATGCTCAGGCCGATGGTGGCCACCACGATGGGCATCATGCCGAACTTGAACAACGGGTCTACCACGCCGCGCTTGAAGGCCCAGCCCAGCACGGCGGTGGCGACGATGCAGGTCAGCAAAAAGCTGACCAGGAACGGCGCTCCCATATGGATGAAGGCCAGCATCATGAAGGCGGGCAGCATCACAAACTCGCCCTGGGCGAAGTTGATGGTGCCTGCCGCTTGCCACAGCAGCGTAAAGCCCAACGCGGCCAGCGCGTAAATGGCTCCGGTGGCCAGGCCACTGAAGAAGAGTTGTAAAAAGTCGGTCACGGGCGTGTCTCCTGGGGTCTTTTATGGCCACCCTCGGCAGGCGAGGGTGGTGGGCCGGTATTACTTCTTCGCCGCAGGTGTTTTGGCGTTGACGTTGGCGACGTTCAGGGGCGGCACCATGGCGACCACTTCTTGCTTGCCGTTCTTCACTTCGACCATGAAACTTTCACGGTCCAGGTCACCGTTCTTGTCGAACTCCACATTCATCAGCACGCCGGGGTATTTGTCGGTGCTGACCTTCAGGCCGTGCAGGGCTGCGGCGACGGCCTTGCGGTCCAGCTTGCCGACTTTTTCAATCGCCGCCTTCAGCGCGTAGATGCCGCTGTAGCCCTTCATGCCGTTGTGGTCCGACACGTATTTGTATTCTTTTTCGAACTTGGCGCGGAAAGCGCGGATGGCCGGAATCGGCGCGTCCACCGTCAACCCGACGTGGGCGATGGCACCGTTGGCGGCGTCGCCTGCCAGGTCAATCACCTTTTGGCCGGTCAGCGTGGTTTCGCCAATGATGGGCTTGGTCCAGCCCTGTTTGCGCAGCTCGCGCAGGATGCGGGCCGACTCTTCTTCGTTGGAATAGGCAAACACCGCGTCGGCATTGCTTTGCTTGGCCTTCAGCACTGGGGCCGAGAAGTCCACCTGGCCGCTGTCGCTGGAGATTTCGGCAACGATCTTGGTGTCGGTGTTGGCCAGCGCCTTTTTGATGGCGTCCAGCCCGCCCTTGCCGAAGTCGTTGTTTACGTAAATCACCGCCAGGGTCTTGGCCTTGGTCACCTCGTTGATGTAGCGCGCCACCTTGGGCATGGCGGTGGCCTGGGTGAAGCTGGTGCGGAACACGTAAGGGTTGCCCTGCTGGGTGATGGCTGCCGCCTCGCCGCCGGTGAAGTTGGGGATCTCGGCCTTACGGCTTTCGGCCATGCTGACCATGATGGAGCCGGAGAACACCGGGCCAAAGATGGCAAACACCTCGTTGTCCACCGCTTTTTGCGTCAGGCCCTTGGCCACGCCGGGGTTGCTCTGGGTGTCGGTGGTGGTGGTTTCGATCTTTTTGCCCAGGATGCCGCCTTCGGCATTGATCTCTTTG
>CANFZJ010000356.1 GCA_947451445.1 Comamonadaceae bacterium | reverse complement strand
GGGCGGCGCGACGACAGGTCTTCAAAGCTCCAGATGCCTGCCGCGTGTGGCGCATTGCGGTCAAACGCCCGGCCGGTCACGTGGCACCAGAAGGCCTCGCCCTTGAAGCGGCCGCCCACGCGTTGCATGATGCGTTCGTCGGCGTAATGGCCCTTGGCGTTCATGATCGGTGTGATGCGTGCGCCCGTGCGCTCAAACTCCACCGCACTGGGGTACAGAATCTGGAACGACTGGCCGACCAACTGGTCGCGGTCTGCGCCAAACATCTCGCACAGCGCCAGATTGCAGTCCACAATGGCCCGATGGGCTGACACCACCAAGCCCACCGCAGCTAGTTCAAACGCCAGTTTGTAATCCACCGCCATCGGATAAACCCTTTACGAAAAACTACGTAGTTTGTTAGGTAGTATCGTAGGCGACTTCATTGCATTTGAATCGGAGCAACCCGTGAACAAAATTTACCCCTCTGCCGCTGAGGCGCTGCAAGGCGTTGTACAAGACGGCCAACTGCTGGCCGTGGGCGGCTTTGGCCTGTGCGGCATTCCGGAGGCGCTGATCGACGCGCTGCGCGACTCCGGCGTGAAAGACCTGACCGTCATCTCCAACAACGCGGGCGTGGATGGCTTTGGCCTGGGCAAGCTGCTGGAAACCCGGCAAGTCAAGAAAATGATCTCCAGCTACGTGGGCGAGAACAAAGAGTTCGAGCGCCAGTACCTGGCCGGTGAGCTGCAACTGGAATTCACCCCCCAGGGCACGCTGGCCGAAAAGCTGCGCGCAGGCGGCGCGGGCATTCCGGCTTTCTTCACCAAAACCGGCGTGGGCACGTTGGTGGCCGAGGGCAAAGAACTGCGTGAATTTGACGGCGTTACCTACGTGATGGAGCGTGCGCTGGTGCCCGAAGTCGCCTTGGTCAAAGCCCAGCGTGCCGACAAGTCCGGCAATCTGCAATTCAACCTGACCGCCCGCAACTTCAACCCCGCAGCTGCCATGGCAGGCAAGGTCTGCATCGTGGAAGTGGAAGAAATTGTGGAAACCGGTGCCATGGTGCCCGACCAGGTGCACCTGCCCGGCATTTACGTGCACCGCATCGTGCTCAATGCCACGCCTGAAAAACGCATCGAAAAACGAACTATTACCGAAACCGTGACCGAGAAAGTGGGAGCATAAATATGGCCTGGAACCAAGACCAAATGGCGGCCCGTGCCGCGCAGGAGCTGGAAGACGGCTTTTATGTGAACCTGGGCATCGGCATCCCCACGCTGGTGGCCAACCACGTGCCCGCGCACAAGGAAGTCTGGCTGCAAAGCGAAAACGGCATGCTGGGCATCGGCCCATTCCCGACCGAAGACCAGGTGGATGCCGACCTGATCAATGCGGGCAAGCAAACCGTCACCACCATACCCGGCTCGTCTATTTTCGGCAGCCACGACAGCTTTGCCATGATCCGGGGCGGCAAGGTCAACCTGAGCATTCTGGGGGCCATGCAGGTCAGTGAAAAAGGCGATCTGGCCAACTGGATGATCCCCGGCAAGATGGTCAAGGGCATGGGCGGCGCGATGGACCTGGTGGCGGGCGTGAAGCGCGTCATAGTGCTGATGGAGCACGTCGCCAAGAAGAAGGACGGTACGGAAGACATGAAAATTCTGCCCGCCTGCACCTTGCCGCTGACCGGCCTGGGCGTGGTGGATCGCATCATCACCGACCTGGCCGTGTTGGACGTGACGCCCGCAGGCCTGAAAGTGGTGGAACTGGCCCCCGGCGTGACGCTGGAAGCGCTGCAAGCCAAGACGGGCGTGCCGCTGGTCTGATCAAGGCGCCAGCCGTAGCAGCTTGCCGCTGTCGGTCAGCAGCATGATGGCTCCGTCCGGGGCCTGGGCTACGTCTCGGATGCGCTCTTGCAGATCGGTCAGCAGGGCTTCGCGTGACAGCACGGCGCTGGAGCTCACCACCATGCGCCACAGCGCTTGCCCGGCCAACGCGCCAGAGAACAAATTACCCGTCCATTGCGGAATGAGTTTGCCGGTATAGAACAGCAGGCCCGCCGGTGCCACAGACGTCGGCACCCAGTAGGTCAGCGGCTCCACGAATGCAGGCGCGTGCACCCCGCCGCCAATCCGGCAGGCATCGCCCACCGGGTCGCCGTAGTTGCAGCCATAGCTTGCGACCGGCCAACCGTAATTGCCGCCTGCACGGTCCAGATTGACCTCGTCCCCGCCCTGCGGCCCGTGCTCACTGGTCCACAGCGCTCCCGTGTCCGGGTGCAGCGCCGCGCCTTGTACATTGCGGTGGCCCAGGCTCCAGATGCCGGGCAGGGCAGCTGTGGCAAAAGTGGGGTTGTCGCTGGGAATGCTGCCATCCCGTTGGATACGCACCACTTTGCCCAAGGTTTGCAACAGGTCTTGTGCCGGGCTACCCAGCTGGCGCTCGCCCAATGTAATGAACAGGGTTTTGTCGCGTGCAAATACCAGTCGCGCACCGTAATGGCCGCTGCCAGATGTTTTGGGCTGCTGGCGAAACACCACAGCGACATCCAGCAGGGCATTGCCCACCAAGCGCCCACGGGCCACGGCCGTACCGGTCAAACCGGTTTCGCTGCCGCTGCCGGGCTCTGAAAAAGCCCAGTACACCCAGGGTGTGCTGGCAAAGTCCGGGTCCACCGCCAGACCCAGCAAACCGCCCTGGCCGCTGGCGTTGACGGGCAATATTCCGCTGACGCCGGCGCTGGATTGGCCGTTACTGCCCAGGCGCAGCAGGCTGCCCGCCCGCTGGCTGACCAGCATCTCGCCGGATGGCAAATAGGCCATGCTCCACGGCGATGCCAGATCGCTGCGCAGGGTGGTGATCTGTACGGTCACGGGCATGGCTGGCAGTGGTGGCGTAACCGCATTGCTGCTGCCACCTCCACAGGCCGCCACGGCCAGCCAAAAGCTGCAAGCACACAGCCAGCGGGTTGCAGATGGGATGGGGGAGATGTTTGCCATGGGCCGGCTCCGTGAACATGTTCTAGGAGACCCTGGTCAACGCGGCGCGGGGCCTGGATGCGACTTGGAGCGGGTGATGAGAATCGAACTCACGTATCGAGCTTGGGAAGCTAGCGTTCTACCATTGAACTACACCCGCAAAGGTGGCTGCATTATAGGCACAGTCTTGCGCGCACCAGGCAGACAAGAGGGGGCAGCGGGTTTAAGGAAAATAGGCTGCTAGCGCAAATACAGTCTGCGTAAGCAGCTATTCAAAGTGTAGCAATACGGGCTTGGACTGGTGCGGGAGCGGCACTGAACCCGACTGCTAAAATTTGCCTCCCCCTGGGTGGCCCGTTGCACGTCACAGTGCGGCATGCGCCGACCAGCATCCCTTTATTTCCAGGCTGTCGTCGTAGAACGATTTGAACGAGATTCCACGCTTATGAGCACACCCGCCTTTACCGTTGCCGATATCCGCAAGACCTTTCTCGACTTCTTTGCCTCCAAGGGCCACGCGGTGGTGCCCAGCAGCTCGCTTGTGCCCGGCAACGATCCCACGCTGATGTTCACCAACTCGGGCATGGTGCAGTTCAAAGACGTGTTTTTGGGCTCTGACAAGCGATCCTACGTGCGCGCCACGTCGGTGCAGGCCTGCTTGCGCGCTGGCGGTAAGCACAACGATCTGGAAAACGTGGGCTACACCGCCCGCCACCACACGTTTTTTGAGATGCTGGGCAACTGGAGCTTTGGCGACTACTTCAAGCG
>CANFZJ010000355.1 GCA_947451445.1 Comamonadaceae bacterium | reverse complement strand
GCCTTGGCCAGTCCAGAGCCCATCATTTCACCTAGCTGGTCTCCAACAGGTGGTCAGCTGGCCTATGTGTCGTTTGAGTCGCGCAAGCCTGTTATTTACGTGCACGACGTGGCCAGCGGCAAGCGCCGCTTGATCGCCAACTTCAAGGGCTCCAACAGCGCCCCCGCCTGGTCTCCCGACGGCCGCACCCTGGCCATGACCCTCAGCCGTGACGGCGGTTCGCAGCTGTTTGCGGTGGATGCCAACGGGGGGGAGCCCCGGCGCTTGACGCAGTCCAGCGGCATCGACACCGAACCGCGCTACTCGGCGGATGGCAAAAGTATCTACTTCGTCAGCGACCGGGGCGGGGCACCGCAGATCTACCGCATGCCCAGCGGCGGCGGTAATGCCGAGCGTGTGACCTTCACCGGCAGCTACAACATCTCGCCCACCATCAGTCCTGACGGGCGCTGGCTGGCCTATATCTCTCGTATTGGCGGTGCCTTCAAGCTGCAGGTGATGGAGCTCAGCAGCGCCAGCGTGACCAGCATTACCGACACCACCGCCGACGAAAGCCCTAGCTTTGCCCCCAACAGCCGCCTGTTGGTGTATGCCACCCAACAGCAAGGCCGTGAGGCTCTCATGACCACCACGTTGGACGGCAAGATCAAAGCCCGGCTGGCAGGCCAGGCGGGCGATATACGTGAACCGGACTGGGGTCCGTTTCTGAAACCATAAGACGACTTTTTCTACACAATTTTGATCTGGAGTTTAAAAATGAAAAACATGATTTGGGCGTTGTCCTTGACCGCCGTTTTGGCTGGCTGTGCATCCGGTGTCAAGCTGGAAGATGTGCCTGTGGTGGACAAAAGCGGTACCGGTGTCACCCAAGCCGGAACCATGGGTGCCAATGGCAATGCAGCCGGCGTTGCCAAAAGCGGTGTGACAGGGGTGGACTTGAATTCCGCGGCCAACTCGGTCGCCACCGGCCCTGCCAATGGCCGTATCGTCTACTTTGACTACGACAGCTACGCCGTCATGTCCAGCGACCAGACCGTGATCGAAACCAACGCCCGTTATCTGAAGGCCGACAAAACCCGCCATGCCGTGGTCGAAGGCCATACCGACGACCGTGGTGGCCGTGAATACAACCTGGCGCTGGGCCAAAAGCGCTCCGAAGCCGTGCGCCGTGCGCTGGGCCTGCTGGGCGTGGCCGACAGCCAGTTGGAAGCCGTCAGCTTCGGTAAGGAAAAGCCTGCCGCCAACGGTTCGGACGAAGCCACCATGGCTAAAAATCGCCGCGCTGAAATCAGCTACCGATGAAACCCATCGCCAGACCTGTCGCGCCAGCCTTGCGTCTGGCTGCTGTAGCCATGGGCTGCTGGCTGCTGCTGGCCAGCACGGCCCAAGCCGGTGTGTTTGATGACGATGAGGCCCGCCGCGCCATTCTGGACCTGCGCCAGCGGGTGGACAGCATCCGCCAGACGGGCGAAGCGGCCACCCAAAAGCAGGCCGATGACAATGCCCAGCTGCGCCGCAGCCTGCTGGATTTGCAAGGCCAAATCGACAATTTGCGTGCGGACCTGGCCAAACAACGCGGCCAAAACGAGCAATTGGCCCGCGACGTAGCCGATGTGCAGCGCCGCCAAAAAGACATGGCCCAAGGCGTCGATGACCGGCTGCGCAAGTTTGAGCCCGTCAAAGTCACGTTAGATGGCCGCGACTTCACCGCAGACCCCGCCGAGATCCGCGATTTCGATGCCGCATTGACTGTCTTCCGTAGCGGTGACTTTGTGGCCGCCCAAGCCAGCTTTGCCGCATTTACCCGGCGCTATCCCAAGAGCGGTTATGCCCCGTCGGCCTTGTTTTGGCTGGGCAATGCCCAGTACGCCAACAAAGACTACAAGGGTGCTATCGCCAACTTCAACACCATGCTGGCCGCCGCGCCAGACCATCCACGTGCCGCCGAAGCCGCACTGTCCATCGCCAACTGCCAGATGGAGTTGAAAGACGCCCGTGCCGCCCGCAAGACGCTGGAAGACTTGGTCAAGGCGTACCCGCAGTCCGAGGCCGCGACCGCAGCCAAGGACCGGTTGAGCAAGCTCAAATAAGTGTGTACTATCATTTCAATAGCTGCTTGCGCAGGTGGAATATGCGCGGAGTGCCAATTTGATGCTTAATGTTGCCCCAGAGATGTCTGCTGATTTAGCGCGCCGCTTTGGCGGCTTGGAGCGTCTGTACGGCGTACCAGGTGCCGCCCGCATCCGCGCCGCCCATGTGGTGGTGGTTGGCATCGGCGGCGTTGGCTCGTGGACAGTCGAGGCGTTGGCCCGCAGCGGGGTGGGGCGGCTGACATTGATCGATATGGACCATGTATCCGAGTCCAACATCAACCGCCAAATCCACGCGTTGGACTCCACAGTCGGTCAGGCCAAGGTGCTGGCCATGCGCGACCGTATCGCCCAGATTAACCCGACCTGCTTGGTTCATTGCATTGATGACTTTGTCGAGCCTGGCAACTGGCTGCAGCTACTGCCCCCTAGCGTGGATGCGGTGGTAGACGCCTGTGACCAGGTGAAGGCCAAGACCGCCATGGCGGTCTGGGCACGCCAAACCCGCGCCTGCTTCATCGCGGTAGGTGCCGCAGGCGGCAAGCGCCATGCGCACAAGGTGGACATCGACGACCTCAGCCTCACCACCCATGACCCGCTGTTGGCCCTGATGCGCAACCGCCTGCGCAAAGAGCATGGCGCACCGCGTGAAGGCAAAAAAATCGGTGTGGCCTGCGTTTTCAGCCGCGAGGCAGTTATGCCGCCCGATGCGTCTTGCGCCGTGGAAGGCGACGGCAGCCTGAACTGCCACGGCTACGGCTCGGTGGTCAGCGTGACCGCTACTTTCGGCCAATGCGCAGCGGGCTGGGTTTTAGACAAAATTGCTAGCACTCTTGAAAAGAGTGCAAAAACCACGCTATAATTTAAGGCTACGCTGCAGAGTTAAAACTCAAAAGCCGGGACGTTAGCTCAGTTGGTAGAGCAGCGGACTTTTAATCCGTTTGTCGTGGGTTCGACCCCCGCACGTCCCACCAATAAAGCCCTATGGGCACTGAAAGCCTGCTACTTTATCCGTAGCAGGCTTTTTTTATTTTCGTTTGGCGGTAGATCCCGTACAGGCGTAAAAAAGCCCGCATCGTATGCGGGCTTGAGTGGGCATCCTGGCTGGGGGTTACTTTTTGCTGACCAAGCCGTAAATGACCAGCAGCACCACCGCACCAACGACCGAGGCAATCCAGCCAGCCGTGGCACCGGGGGCGTACCAACCCATTTTTTCACCGACAAAACTGGCACCGAACGAGCCTGCAATGCCCAGGATGGCGGTCATGATGAGGCCGAGTTTGTCGTCACCGGGTTTGATTGCGCGCGCAATCAGCCCCACTACCAAACCGACGATGAGCGTACCAATCAGAGAAAACATGAAAACCTCCGTATACAAAAATTAACTTGAATCTGAAATGTACCCTGCTTGCGTTAACTCGCCATTGCCCCCGCAGATTCCAGTTGTTCCGACAACGCAATCCAGCGAACTTCTAGCGCGGCCATGTCGGCGGTGACTTTTTTGAGCCGCTTGCCAGCCTGGCCAATCTCGTGGGGATTTTTGGCTGCGGCCAGTTTTTCGTCCAGGCCGTCCTTTTCCAGTTGCAATGCCGCCATGTCGGTGTCGATCTTGTCCAGGTCGCGTTGCAGTGCCTTGGTATTGAAGACTGGGGCGGCGGT
>CANFZJ010000354.1 GCA_947451445.1 Comamonadaceae bacterium | reverse complement strand
TCTTCAAGCCCAAGCGTAAAGAAACCGAAGACTACATCACCGGCAGATTTGGCTAACCCCCAGGCTACACACTGCGTGTTTTCGTCAACCCCCTTGCAGGGGGCAACACCAGCAGCCTGGCGGAGCCAGTTCTGCGGTGTTCTTGGATGAATACCGTAGCGCCGTTTCGCCCCTTGCCGCTTTTAGTAAATTGGAGATCCTCATGCCCGATAAACATCTTTCCAGCCAGTTCGACAGTGAACTCAATGGCGTTTCCAGCCGCGTCATGGAGCTGGGCGGTTTGGTCGAGTCGCAGATTCGCCAGGCCATTTATGCGCTGTCCCAGTTCAGTATTGAGGTGGCTGACCAGGTGGTCGAGACCGAAGTTCGCGTCAATGCAATGGAAATCGAGATCGACCGTGAGCTGTCCAGCATCATTGCGCGTCGCCAGCCGACTGCCCGTGATTTGCGGTTGCTGATTGCTATCTCTAAAACCACTGCCAATCTGGAGCGTGTGGGCGACGAGGCCAACAAGATCGCCCGCATGGCCAAGTCCATTGCCCACAGCGGTACGCCACGTTCTTTGCCTACGCTAGACCTGCGCGTTTCTGCCGACATGGCGTCTGGTCTGCTGCGCAAGGCACTGGACGCGTTTGCCCGCCTGGACACGGTTGCCGCCGTGGCCATCCTCAAGGAAGACGACTTGTTGGACCAGGAATTTGACGGTTTTGTGCGCAAGCTCATTACCTACATGATGGAAGACCCGCGCACCATCTCGGCCAGCCTGGACTTGCTGTTCATCGCCAAGGCGATTGAGCGTATTGGCGACCATGCCAAGAACATTGCCGAGTTCATCATCTACATCGTCAAAGGTGAAGATGTGCGCCATGCCACCGCCGAGCAAGTGGAGTCTGCGCTGAAATGAAAACCATGCCCCGGGTGTTGATCGTCGAAGACGAGCCCGCGATTGCCGAGCTGATCGCGGTCAACTTGCGCCACAGCGGCTTCCAGCCGGTCTGGGCCATGGACAGTGTGACGGCCCAGTGCGAGTTGGATGCCGTGCTGCCCGACGTCATCTTGCTGGACTGGATGCTGCCCGGTGAAAGCGGTCTGTCGCTGGCCAAGAAATGGCGCGCCCACCCACGCACCAAAGCCGTCCCTATCATTTTGTTGACTGCCCGTAGCGACGAAAGCGACCGCGTAGCGGGGCTGGACGCGGGGGCCGATGACTACATCTCCAAGCCGTTTTCCACCAAGGAAATGCTGGCCCGCATTCGTGCCGTGCTGCGCAGGCGTGCACCCGAGCAGGACGGCGGTACCGTCAGCATGGGGGCGCTGGTGCTGGACGCATCTACCTACCGTGTGACGTACAAGGACCAGGCCGTAAAAATTGGCCCGACCGAGTTCAAGCTCTTGCACTACCTGATGAAGCATGCCGAGCGGGTGCATACCCGTTCCCAGCTGCTGGACCGTGTCTGGGGCGACCATGTTTTTATCGAAGAACGCACGGTGGACGTGCATGTGAAACGCTTGCGCGAATCGCTGGGGGCTGGTGGCGCGATGGTGGAAACCGTGCGTGGCGCGGGCTATCGGATCACCGCGCAACCTATTGCGCCCACGCCTGCGCCTGCTCAGGCGACAGTCTCCGCAGCCTGACGACTGCCGGGATGGCCTGTACAGGCCATCCACACTTTTCATCTCCCCTATGTGGTTTCGATTTTTTGGTTTTTTAGCCCTACAGTTTTGTGCGGGGTTGCTGGGCTGGCAGGGTGCAGGCCACCCTGGTGCATTGGCCGGCGTGGTGCTGGCCGGGGCATTGTGGATGTTGGCGGACATGTGGCGTGGTGCACGCGTCATGGCTTGGCTGCGCACCGGTGAGGCATCAAAAGCCCCGCAGATGCAGGGGTGGTGGGGTGAAGTAACCGAGCGCACCCGCCGTTGGCTGCGCCAGACGCAACAACAGACGCAGCTGGCCGAAACCCGTTTACAAGAGTTTTTGGCTGCTATCCAGGCATCACCCAACGGCGTGGTGCTACTGGACCCACAGGGTCGCATTGAGTGGTGCAATGACATCGCAGCAGCGCATTTTGGTTTTGATGCACAACGTGATCTGTTGCAACAGATTGGCAACCTGGTGCGTGACCCCGCATTCACGGCCTATGCAGTAGACCCTGACCCGGTGCGCGGCACTGTGCTGATTGGGCGCGGCAGCAGTGTGGGCCGGCCCCTGCGGTTGTCGGTGCACCTGCATCCCTATGGTGAAGGCCGCCGCCTGCTGTTATCACGGGACGTGACCGCGCTGGAGCAGGCCGAAGCTATGCGCCGTGACTTTGTGGCCAATGTGTCGCATGAAATCCGGACCCCGCTGACGGTGATGCTGGGTTTTGTGGAAACCATGCAAAGCCTGCCGCTGGACGAAGGTCAGCGCGAACGTTATCTGGGCTTCATGGCCCAGCAGGCACAACGCATGCAAACCCTGGTGAGCGACTTACTCACCCTGTCCAGCATCGAAGGTGGCCCGACCCCCAGCAGTAGCCAGTGGATTGGCGTGCACAACCTGATTGCACAGTGCGCACGCGAAGCCGAGGCTTTGTCCGGCATCGTCACCGCGGGCCAGCCCAAACCGCATGCGCTGCGTTTTGGTCCCATGCCCGAAGGGGCCGTAGCAGGGGCACAAAGTGAGCTGTTGAGCGCCATGTCCAACCTGGTCAGCAACGCGGTGCGTTACACCCCGGCGGGTGGTCGTATCGAGGTGCGCTGGCAGCCCTTGCCCGCCGGTCGTGCCGAGTTTTCGGTCAAAGACAGCGGCCCGGGCATTGCCCCCGAGCATTTACCGCGCTTGACCGAGCGGTTTTACCGCGTGGACCCCAGTCGGTCCCGTGAAACTGGCGGTACCGGCTTGGGCCTGGCTATCGTTAAACATGTGGTGCAGCGCCACGGTGCCGAGCTGCGCATTGAAAGCACGCTGGGCCAGGGATCACGCTTTGCGATCGTCTTTCCGGCCAGTCGCTTGCGTTTGGATGATGCTATATAAAATATAGCTGCTTGCGCATGTTCTATAAGCATTAGAGGCTTAAAACATGCTTAATTACGTTGGTAGAGCCGAATAGCCTCTCCGTTGTCAGCCCGGCGGCGCACGCTCAAGCGCAGGGTCCAGGGGGCCAGGTCTATCTTCTCTGTGGCAGGGCGGCCGGTCGAGGTATCTACCAGCAGCCAGGTGCATTGCTTGGCGTCGCTGGCGGGGCGCAGTGTGAGCTGGCCGTGGAATTGAAAAGCTGCAATCTGGCCCCGTGTCAGGTTGCTGACCGCGACGCAGTTCGGCAAGCGGTGGTCCGGGCTTTTGGCGCGCAAGACGCGGCTCACGTTGTTGACCAAGGGCAGGTAGCTGCGGCCA
This sequence comes from Comamonadaceae bacterium, assembly GCA_947451445.1. Taxonomy (GTDB): domain Bacteria; phylum Pseudomonadota; class Gammaproteobacteria; order Burkholderiales; family Burkholderiaceae_C; genus Rhodoferax_B. The sequence goes on along the minus strand of CANFZJ010000354.1, from coordinate 384 downwards.
AAGTCCACAGCCGTCAGCCCCAGCGTCATCAGTAGCAACCAGCAAAGTGCAGTGCCGCCAGCGGGTAAGACCAGACTTTTCCAGATGGCAGCCCTATGGCGGCCAACCCGCCATTGCACCAGCCAAACCCAGGCCAGCGTGGCCAGCAGCGCCATGGTGAACGGCAACCAGGCAAACCCGGGCATGAAACCAGGCAACAGCCGGGCCAGATTAGCTGCCGGTTGGCGCGGCACGCCGGTGAGTGCAGCGACCCAGATCACCCATATCACCAGCCCAAAGACGGTAAAAAACAGCAGGGTGAACCAATCCACCAGTGCGGACACTGTTCGGCTCAGCGTGGGCAACGCAAAGGCCGCCAATGCGGCCATGGCGGGCAAGGCTAAT
>CANFZJ010000353.1 GCA_947451445.1 Comamonadaceae bacterium | reverse complement strand
TGCTGTTCACCCTGGCCACCTCGGTCAGCTCCGTCATCCTGGACCGCAAGAAGGTCCTGGAAAACGACAAAAACGGCGACCTGGGGGCCGCCTGGCTGACCACCCACGCCGCCGGTTCCGGTGCTTTTGCCTTGGCCGAGTGGCGCGCCAAAGACGCCTTGCTGATGAACCGCTATGACGGCTACTGGCGCGGCCCGGCCAAGCTCAAGCGCGTCATCATGCGCCACATGACCGAATCGCAGTCGCTGCGCCTGATGCTGGAGCGCGGCGACCTGGACGTGGCCTCCGGCATGTCCGTACCCGACGTCGAGGCCATGAAGAAGAACGCCGACGCGGTGGTGCAACCCGTTCGCCGTGGCACGCTGTACTACGTGGCGGTCAGCATGAAAGACCCCAAATTCACCGACAAGCGGGTCCGCCTGGCGATCCGCAACCTGATCGACTACGACGGCATCAACACCACGGTCATGCCCCACTACGGCGTGTTCCACCAGCGCCCGGTGCAACTGGGCCTGCCCGCCACCCTGCCTGAGCCCGGCTACAAGCTGGACGTGGCCGCCGCCAAGAAGCTGCTGACCGAGGCGGGCTTTCCAAACGGCTTCAAGACTACCATCCGCGTGCTGGCCGACCCGCCGTTCATCAACATCGCCACCAGCCTGCAGGCCACCCTGGCCAAGGCGGGTATTGAAGCCAGCGTGCTCTCCGGCACCGGCAACCAGGTGTACGGCGCGATGCGCGAGCGCAACTTCGAGATTCTGGTCGGGCGGGGCGGTGGCGGCGTGGAGCCGCACCCGCACTCCAGCCTGCGCGCGCTGGTCTACAACCCGGACAACAGCGACGCCGCCAAGCTGACCAACTTCCAAGGCTGGCGCACCTCGTTCTTCAGCCCCGAGCTGAACCAGCTGATCGAGAAAGCCGAAGTGGAACGCGACGAAGCCAAGCAAACCGCCGACTACCAGCAGGCCCAAAAGCTGTACGACACCCAGGTGGGCGCGATCCAGCCGATATCGCAGATGGTGGACACGGTGGTGCTGCGCAAGGATGTGCGCAACTACCTGGGCCACCCCTCGGCCACGACCCGCCTGCGCGAGGTGAGCAAGCAGCGTTAAAGCGCTGTAGCCCCCACTCCATGGAGAAATTCTCTTGACCACCTCAACCTTCCGCGCCCTCGGCCACCGCCTGACCAGCGTGGTGCTGACCCTGCTGGGCCTGCTGCTGCTGACCTTTGTGATCGGCCGCGTGATGCCGCTGGACCCGGTGCTGTCCATCGTCGGGCCCGACGCCGACCGCTCCACCTACGAGCAGGTGTTCAAGCAGCTGGGCCTGGACCGCCCGCTGCCGGTTCAATTTGCCTACTACCTGCGCGACCTGCTGCAGGGTGACCTGGGCAACGCTTTGCTGACCGGCCACAAGGTCACCGACGACCTGGCCCGGGTGCTGCCCGCCACGGTAGAGCTGGCCACCATGGCGATTCTGCTGGGCACCGGCGTGGGCATTCCGCTGGGTGTGTACGCCGCCACCCGGCGGGGCCGCCTGGCCGACCATGTGGTGCGCGTGATCAGCCTGTTTGGCTATTCCACCCCGGTGTTCTGGTTCGGCATGATGGGCCTGCTGGTGTTCTACGCCTGGCTGGGCTGGGCCGGTGGCGCGGGCCGGGTAGACCTGGCATTTGACGGCCTGGTAACCCCCCGCAGCGGCCTGCTGCTGCTGGACGCCGCCATGGCCGGGGAATGGGAGGTGTTTCGCAGCGCGCTCAAGTTCCTGGTGCTGCCCGCGTGCATTCTGGGCCTGCACTCCATGGCCTACATCAGCCGCATGACGCGCAGCTTCATGCTGGCGCAGCTGTCGCAGGAGTACATCACCACCGCCCGCGTCAAGGGCCTGTCTGAACACGGCGTGGTGTGGCGGCATGCGTTTCGCAACATCCTGGTGCAGTTGCTGACCATCGTGGCGCTGGCCTACGGCGGCTTGCTGGAGGGCGCTGTGCTGATCGAAACCGTATTTGCCTGGCCCGGTTTTGGCCAGTACCTGACCAGCAGCCTGCTGCTGGGCGACATGAATGCCGTCATGGGCTGCGTGCTGGTGGTGGGCGTGATCTTCATCACCCTGAACCTGTTGTCCGACGCCCTGTACCACGTTTTTGACCCGAGAACCCGCTAATGTCTACCCTCACATACAGCGATACGCCCCAATCTGCCGCGCAGGCACTGCAGAACAGCCTGCGCCGGGGCACACAGCGGCTGCTGCGCAACCCGATGACGCTGGCCGGGCTGCTGGTGGTGCTGGCCCTGCTGGTCGTGGCCCTGCTGGCCCCGCTCATCGCCACCCATGACCCATTGGCGCAGGATTTGACCCAGGCGCTGCAAGCACCGTCCAGCGCGCACTGGTTTGGCACCGACGAATATGGCCGCGACGTGTTCAGCCGCCTGGTGCATGGCTCGCGCATTTCGCTCTACATCATTGCGCTGGTCACCGTGATCGTCGGCCCGGTGGGCCTGGCCGTGGGCAGTATGGCGGGCTACTTTGGTGGCTGGGTGGACAACCTGTTCATGCGCATCACCGACATCTTCATCTCCTTCCCCAGTCTGGTCCTGGCGCTGGCCTTTGTGGCCGCCCTGGGCCCGGGGCTGGACCACGCGGTGATCGCCATCGCGCTGACCTCCTGGCCACCCATCGCCCGGCTGGCGCGGGCCGAAACCCTGTCGCTGCGCCATGCCGACTTTGTGGTGGCGGCGCAGCTGCAAGGCGCGTCATCCAGCCGCATTTTGCTGCGCTACATCGCACCCATGCTGATGTCCTCGGTGGTGGTGCGCCTGACCATGAACATGGCCAGCGTGATCCTGACCGCTGCCGGCCTGGGCTTTCTGGGCCTGGGTGCCCAGCCGCCGCTGCCTGAATGGGGCGCGATGATCTCCAGCGGCCGCCGCTACATGATGGAGTGCTGGTGGCTGGTGGCCACGCCGGGTGCCGCCATCATGCTGGTCAGCCTGGCCTTCAACCTGCTCGGCGACGGTCTGCGCGACGTGCTGGACCCCCGCAACGAATGAGGACGCCTGCCATGCACAACAGCACCCACCAACTGCAAGTCGAAGACCTGCACATCCGCTTCGCCACGCCCGACGGGCCCATGCATGCCGTGCGCGGCGTGTCCTTCAACGTGACCCGCGAAAAGCTGGCCATCGTGGGCGAGTCCGGCTCCGGCAAGTCCACCGTGGGCCGGGCCCTGCTGCAGCTGCACCCGCGCAGCGCCAAGATCGAGGCGCGCACACTGGCGTTTGACGGCATCGACCTGCTCAACGCCAGCCCCCAAACCATGCAGGCCATCCGGGGCAAGCGCATGTCCATGATCATGCAAGACCCCAAGTACTCGCTGAACCCGGTGATGCGGGTGGGCCAGCAGATCGCCGAGGCCTACCTGGCGCACAACCGCGTGCCGCGTGCCGAGGCCTATGAACGCGCCATGGCGATGCTGGAAGCGGTGCACATCCGCGAGCCACAGCGGGTGTTCAACCTGTACCCGCACGAGGTGTCGGGCGGCATGGGCCAGCGCATCATGATCGCAATGATGCTGATCACCGAGCCCGAGATCCTGATCGCCGACGAACCCACCTCGGCCCTGGACGTGTCGGTGCGCCTGCAGGTGCTGGCCGTGCTGGACGAGCTGGTCAGCCAGCGCGGCCTGGGCCTGGTGTTCATCAGCCACGACCTGAACCTGGTGCGCCATTTTTGCGACCGGGTGCTGGTGATGTACGCCGGGCGCG
>CANFZJ010000352.1 GCA_947451445.1 Comamonadaceae bacterium | reverse complement strand
TACATCCAGGACTCGATGAACGCCCGGCTGATGGGCGTCAAGCCCACCGGCAACGGCCGCCGCGAGAGCTACGCCCACATTCCCATGCCGCGCATGACCAACACCTACATGCTGGGGGGCGACAAAGATCCTGCGGAAATCATTGCCAGCATCAAAAAAGGCCTGTACGCCAGCAACTTTGGTGGTGGCCAGGTGGACATCACCTCGGGCAAGTTCGTCTTCTCGGCCAGCGAAGCCTATTGGGTGGAAAACGGCAAGATCCAATACCCAGTGAAGGGCGCCACCATCGTCGGCAGCGGCCCTGAATGCCTGAAAAAAGTCAGCATGATCGGCAACGACATGCGGCTGGACCCTGGCGTGGGCACCTGCGGCAAAGAGGGCCAGAGCGTGCCGGTCGGCGTGGGGCAGCCCACGCTGCGTATCGACGGCCTGACGGTTGGCGGCACGGCCTGAACCCTGCCTGTCAAATGACTGTGGTACATTGATCCGCTATGCAGCAGCAAGTTTTTGCCTACTTTTACTTTTGGTTCTCGGTCCCCGGCGGATGAGAGGCTCACTTGTAAACACTGCAAGCCCTTCCTAAAAACCGCCGGAGCCCAAAACTCCGGCGGTTTTTTTTCGTTTGACTTTCACCTAAAACCCACAAACAGGAGCCACCCATGAGCAATCCCACCCACCCCGCCAGCAGCGATGCCTGGTATGCGAACGTCGAAAAAACCAGCAAAACCGACGACGAACGCATCAAGGACATTACCGTGCTACCACCCCCAGAACATTTGATCCGTTTCTTCCCTATCGCCGGTACGCCGGTGGAGGCGCTGATCACCAACACCCGCAAAAACATCCACAACATCATGGCCGGTACCGATGACCGCCTGCTGGTGGTGATCGGCCCTTGCTCCATCCACGATCCCGCCGCCGCGCTGGAATACGCCCGCCGCTTGCAGGTGCAGCGTGAAAAGTACGCCGACACGCTGGAAATCGTGATGCGCGTGTACTTCGAAAAACCCCGCACTACCGTCGGCTGGAAGGGGCTGATCAACGACCCGTACCTGGACGAGAGCTTCCGCATCGACGAAGGCCTGCGCATCGCCCGCCAGCTGCTGATCGACATCAACCGCCTGGGTTTGCCTGCCGGCAGCGAGTTCCTGGACGTGATTTCCCCCCAGTACATTGGCGACCTGATTGCTTGGGGCGCGATTGGTGCGCGTACGACGGAGAGCCAGGTGCACCGCGAGCTGGCGTCCGGCCTGTCGGCCCCCATCGGCTTCAAGAACGGCACCGACGGCAACATCCGCATCGCCACCGACGCCATCCAGGCGGCAGCGCGCGGCCACCACTTTCTGTCCGTACATAAAAACGGCCAGGTCGCCATCGTGCAAACCAATGGCAACAAAGACTGCCACGTCATCCTGCGCGGCGGCAAAGCGCCCAACTACGACGCTGCCAGTGTGGCCGCCGCTTGCGCCGAGCTGGCTGCCGCCAACATGCCCGCGACGCTGATGGTCGATTGCAGCCACGCCAACAGCAGCAAGCAGCACCAAAAGCAAATGGAGGTGGCGCGCGATATCGCAGGCCAGGTGGCAGGCGGCTCCAAGCAGGTGTTCGGCCTGATGGTGGAGAGCCATCTGGTCGAGGGGGCGCAAAAGTTCACCCCTGGCAAGACCGACCAAAAGTCGCTGGAATACGGCCTCAGCATCACCGACGCCTGCCTGGGCTGGGAGCAGTCTTTGGAGACGCTGGAAGTGCTGTCCGAGGCCGTGAAAGCGCGCCGCGCGGCTTAAATTTCGCGCAGAGGCACTTTGTATGAAAAGAGCCTCTGACGCAGATGCTATCTGCGCAAGAAGCTATTAATTTTGTAGTGCTTGCAGCAGCTTGGCGTGGATGCCGCCAAAGCCGCCGTTGCTCATACACAGGATGTGGTCGCCCGGCTGGGCGGCTGCACGGACCTGCTGTACCAGTGCATCTACCGTGTCGGCGACCTGGGCGCGCGGGCCCATCGGCTCCAGTGCGGCACGTGCATCCCAACCCAGGCCACCGGCGTGGCAAAACGCCAGGTCGGCCTGTTCCAGGCTCCACGGCAACTGGGCTTTCATGGCGCCCAGTTTCATGGTGTTGCTGCGGGGCTCGAATACCGCCAGGATGCGCTGGTCGGGGCCGATGCGGCGGCGCAGCCCGTCCACCGTGGTGCGAATGGCGGTGGGGTGGTGGGCAAAGTCGTCGTACACCGTGGCGCCGCGCACCGTGCCCAGCACCTCCATGCGCCGCTTCACATTTTGAAATGCCTCCAGCGCCTGGGCCGCGACTGCGGGCGTAACGCCCAGATGGTCGGCGGCGGCGATGGCCGCCAGCGCGTTGAGCTGGTTGTGTACCCCGCCCAGCGCCCATGCCACCGTGGCGACGCGCTGGCCCTGCTGTAGTACGTCGAAATGGTGTGGCTCGCCCTGGGCGCTGAAGTCGCTCACGGCTGCGCCAAAGCTGCGCACCTCGCTCCAGCAACCCTGGTGCAGCACGCGGGTCAGGCTTTCCTCCAGGCCATTGACCACCACCCGGCCGCTGGCGGGCACGGTGCGCACCAGGTGGTGAAACTGCCGCTCGATGGCGGGCAGATCGTCAAAAATGTCGGCGTGGTCGAATTCGAGGTTGTTCAACACCGCCGTGCGCGGGCGGTAATGGACGAATTTGCTGCGTTTGTCGAAAAAGGCGGTGTCGTATTCGTCGGCTTCAATAACGAATGGTTTTTCGCAGCCTAGCCGGGCCGATACACCAAAGTTCAGCGGCACACCGCCGACCAGAAAGCCCGGCTTCAGCCCGGCGAACTCCAGAATCCAGGCCAGCATCGCGGTGGTGGTGGTTTTGCCGTGCGTTCCTGCCACCGCCAAGACGTGGCGACCCTGTAGTACGTGCTCCGCCAGCCACTGCGGTCCGCTGGTGTAGGGTAGGCCCGCGTCCAGAATGGCTTCCATCAGCGGAAATTTAGCGCTGCCGTCGGCGCCGCGGGCACGCGACACCACGTTGCCAATGACGAACATGTCCGGTTTCAGTGCCAGTTGGTCGGCTGAGAAGCCTTCGATCAAGCCGATGTCCAGCGCGCGTAGCTGGTCGCTCATCGGCGGATAAACCCCCGCATCGCAACCCGTGACCTTGTGTCCGGCCTCCCGCGCCAGCGCGGCCAATCCGCCCATGAACGTGCCGCAAATACCTAATATATGAATGTGCATGGCGGGATTTTAGGGGTGGTGCAAAATCCAGACCATGGATGCAATGACGACTGAAATTGCCACCACCGCCGCGCGGCTGGTGGTGGAGGAGGGGTTGGAGTACGGCCCCGCCAAACGGCGCGCTGCCGCCCAACTGGGCATGGGCCGGGCCGCTTTGCCTGGCAACGATGTGCTGGAAGATGCGGTGCGTGAATATATTGATCTGTTTTGTGCAGATACCCAGCCAGATGAGCTGCGTGCGCTGCGTGCGCTGGCCGTCACTTGGATGGAGCGGATGGCGGCATTTCGGCCGCATTTGTGTGGCGCAGTGTGGTTTGGTACGGCGACCCGCTTGTCGGATATTTCCATCCAGTTGTTTTGCGATGACCCTAAATCGGCGGAAATCGCCTTGATTGACCACCGCGTACCGTATACGCCGACGACCGTGACCGGTTTTCGCGGCGAACCCGTGGAGGCGCTGGGTTTTGGCAGCCGTTGCCCAGCGTTGGGTGAGGTTGTGGGCGTGCATCTGCTCGTGTATGACCTGGATGACCTGCGTGG
>CANFZJ010000351.1 GCA_947451445.1 Comamonadaceae bacterium | reverse complement strand
CCGGCCAGTGGCAACAGCAGCAGTAACCAGGGCCAGCGCGGCGGCTGTGGCACGGTAAAGGCCTGGGTGCTGCCCCAGGGGCCGGCCACGCCGTCAGCCGCCGCGATGGACTGCACCCGCACATAGTGCGTACCCGGGGCTAGCTGCGGCAGGGGGTACTGGGGCGCGTCGGTCTGGATGTCGGTGTCTACGCTGGCAAAGCTGTTGTCGCGGGCGACCTGCAGCCGGTAGCGGGCCGTGTGCGCTTGGGCGGTCCAGCGCAGCGTCAGCTTGCCGTCGGTGGCGGGAGCGGTCTCTACGCCGGGGCCGGGCAGGCTGCGTTCAAAGGCCTGGGCACTGCTCCAAGGGCCGGGCCCTTTGTCGGGGGCGATGGCGGCTACCTGCCATTGGTAATGGCCTGGTGGCAGGTCTTGCGGGGCCTGGATGCTGGCGGCGCTAGTGTGTGCATCCAGCAGCGTGCGATTGTCTTCGGCGGTGATGCGGATGCGGTACTGCCAGGTCGGGTCGCCTTGCGTCCAGCGGAACTGGGGCCGGGCGGTGGTGAGCCGGGTGTCCGGTGCGGGGCTGATCCGCAGCGGGGGCTCGGGCTGGGTGTGGATCAGCAGAGTGCGCTGGCTGGCCAGGCCTTCGAGCCCGTCGGCGTCTATGGCCCGCACCCGCAGCACGTAGCGGCCATCTGCCACGGGGCGGATGCGTACCTGCGGGGTAGGCGACACCGCGTCGGACACGGTGGCCAGAAATTCGGCGCTGTCGGCCAGTTGGCTGCGGTAGCCCGTGGCGCCGTCCACAGCGGGCAGGGGCCAGTGCAGCGGCAGTTGTTCCAGGCGCTCGGGCAGGTCGGCCAGCACCGGGGCGGCGAGCAGTGGCGTGGGCGGGCTGGGGCGTTGGCCGCTGTGGGCCACGCTGCCTTGCGCCGCCTGGGCGGTGACCTGGCCGGTGGGGTTGGCCACATTGACCGCGCCGGTGATGACCTCGGTGCGCTGGGTTTGCGCGTCAGCGCTGACGCGGAACTGCGTGCCGCGCACGGCGGCAATGGCGGCCGGGGTGCGAATCTGGAACCGCCCGCCCGTGTCGCCGATAGGGGTGACCTGGCTTTCCAGGCTGCCTTTGCGCAGCGACAGCGTGACCATCTGGGCGCGGCCCAGCAGGCTGCGCTGGGTTTGCTGCAGCTGCAGCTCGGAGTTGTGCAGCACCAGTACCCGGGAGCCGTCGGCAAACTGCAAGGTGGCACTGCCCGTGTCGCCGGTGAACAGGCTGGCGGGGGCTTGCAAGGCCTCACCCTGCACGGCGGGCCGGGCCGGGCGGCTGCCCTGGGCCACGGTGGTGTCGCCCCCCGTTGCCAGCAGCTGTACCTGGGTGGATTCGAGCTTCAGCCAGTCCGAGGGAATGCGCAGCTGGGTGCCGGGCGGAATGCGTTGCGGGTTGGTAATGTGGTTGAGCTGGCCGAGCCGCTCGGCCAGCGCCGGGCTGCGCAGGTAGCGGTCAGCCAGGCTCCACAGGCGGTCGCCTGGCTGCACGGTGTAGAGAAAATCCGCCTGGGCCGAGGCCCCGGCGCTGGACAACAGCAAGGCCGTCAAACCCGTTGATATGTAACGAAAATAGCGGAAATGGGTCGGCATGAAGCTGCTGATAATTGGCCAGGTTGGCGACTCGGTGGAGTTACCGGTTGCAACAACTGTGGTTGTTTTGTAGGTGGTGGTGCCACGCATCTACAAGCCAAAAAAGCCTGTGCCGCACATTCTATCTGCGCAGAATGCTATTAAATAAGTAGCAATTGGCTGCGCAAGTGGGCCGCCGGTGGTGGGTGCATTGTCCCCACGGGAGCGGCACAAAAGAGGGCCCGGCCCCGCACCCTGGGGACCGATTGTGTGCGCCGCACTGCACACTCAAATGGATGGCCTTTCAGGCCGCTAGCGCAATAGGTGTGTGCGCTGGTAGCTATGAATTAAATAGCAGTTGCTGCGGCCGGATTGGCCGGGCGCATGGGGTCTCATTCCATTTCCAAATCATTTCTGTCTAGACGTGAAGCCGCAGACAGTGCTGTAGCACGGCAAGGCGAAAAGGGAATCAGTGGCCCAGCAGCCCCCAGCCCAGCGCGGCTGCCGTGCCCCACATCATCACCGCCACCAGGCCGTCCAGCGCGCGCCACAGCCTGGGCGTGCGCAGGCGCTGGCCCAGCCAGAACACGCACAGCCCCAGCCCACCAAACCACAGCACCGACGCGGTGGCCGCGCCCAGGCCAAACACGGTGTTGCCCGGCGTGCCCCAGGCCAGCGAAGCGGTGCCAACCAGCACGGCGGTGTCCAGCCAGGCGTGCGGGTTGAGCCAGGAAAACGCCAGCGCGGACATGACGGCCTGGCGGCGCGTCATGGGCTGGGTGGGTGGGGCTGCGATGTCGCGGGTCGCGCCGGACAGGAAGCGCTGCAAAGCCTGCCAGCCGTAAAACAGCAAAAACACCACGCCCGCGCCCACCATCGCGCCCTGCACCCGGTCGGATATGCCGCCCACCTGCGCCAGCCCCAGCACCCCCAGGGCGATCAGCAGGACATCCGAGACGATGCTCACGCCCACCGTCAACCACACATGCTGGCCCTGCAGCCCCATGCGCAGCAGATGGGCGTTTTGCGGGCCCAGCGCCACGATGAGCGACAGGCACAGCAGCAGTCCGGCGGTGAATGCGGGGGCGAAGGCGGTAGAGGCAAGCAACATGGTTTCCATTCCAAAAATCAGAGCCGCAGTGTCTGGCGAATGGCATAAAAATTAAACAAAGCTAAATTAAACTTGCATTACATAAAAAATATTTAATAGAAATGCTGGACGCCAAACAACTCGAAGCCCTGGTCGCTGTGCTGGAACAAGGGGGCTTTGGCCCCGCCGCCCAGGCGCTGAACCTCACCCTGGCGGCCATCTCGCTGCGCATCAAGGGGCTGGAAGCCGCGCTGGGCCAGCGCCTGCTGGTGCGCGGCAAGACGGTGCGCGCCACCCCCGCTGGGCAGGCGCTGCTGGCCCACGCCAAGCAGCTGCGGTTGATGGAGGCCGACCTGCTCGGCAACCTGCCCCGTGCCCCTGGCGGGGCGGCCCGTTGTCAAAGTCTGGGCCTGCCCATCAACGCCGATTCACTGGCCAGCTGGTTTTTGCCCGGCGTGGCGGCCCGCCTGGCCGACGAACGCTTGCTGTTGGACGTGGTGATCGACGACCAGGACCACACCCACGACGCGCTGCAGTCCGGCGACGTGCTGGGCTGCGTTAGCGCCCTGGCCCGGCCCATGCGCGGCTGCCTGGCCGAGCCGCTGGGCGTCATGCGCTACCACTGCGTCGCCGCGCCCGCGCTGGTGCAGCAGTGCCGCGACAGTACGGGCGTGGTGTCCGTACACCGCCTGCTGGCCCAGCCGGCCGTTATTTTTGACCGCAAGGACGGCTTGCAAGACGCTTTTCTGGCCCAGTACTTCGGCCTGGTGTCGCCCGCCTACCCGCGCCACTTTGTGCCCGCCGTGGACGCGTTCGAAAGCGCACTGGCCCACGGTATGGGCTGGGGCATGGTGCACGAGCAGCTGCTGGCCCAGCGCAGTCCCCGCCTGCCGTTGGAGGAGCTGCTGCCTGGCCGCACAGTCGATGTAGCGCTGTACTGGCACCACTGGGAGCATGAGCCCGCGTCAGCCCAGCGGCTGACCCAGGCGGTCAAGCAGGCGGCACTGGCCGTTTTAACGCGGTGATTTAGGGCACTTCTATAAATCCAATTGTTGGGCGCATAGCGGCGTTGCGCGGTACTCGGAATCCTCATGCACCGAAGTGCATTCCGGTGTCCTGCGTTCCGGGCGCCTTGCTCTGCATCCCGAAAATTGAATTTCTAGAAGTGCCCTT
>CANFZJ010000350.1 GCA_947451445.1 Comamonadaceae bacterium | reverse complement strand
GTGATCTGGGGCGGGGCCGCACCGTTGGGGCTGTTCCCCAGGTCCAGGCCCTGCAGGGGCTTGATGGCATCGGCCCAGGCCCGGCTCCAGCTGTCGCCCAGGGTCTGCTGGAATTGTTGGGCGGCTTGGCTCCAGTCGGTCTCAGAATGCATAGTGTTTCCCCATGATTTTTGTTGCGCGAAATAACAAGTTACCCCCCAAAAACGCCCTCTTCAGAGCACTATTTGTATGTACATCGTTCCTATTGGCTGGCTGTATGTGGCCCTCATGATGGCGGTTGCCGAGGCAACCAACACCAATGGCACTGTTTTGGGTGCCATTGTGACCTTTGTACTCTACGGATTGGCTCCGGTGGCATTGGTGGTTTACCTGATGGGCACGCCAGCCCGGCGCAAAGCGATCAAGGCACGCGAGGCCGCAGAGCATTCAGCGCTGCAGCCAGATGGCAGCGGCCATGCGCCCGCAGACGCTCTCGCGCCGGTACGAGAAGAACCGTGACGGCTGGCTGACGGTGCACCAGGCCGGGCTGCCGTCGTTGCCGTAGATGCCTGCCACGCCCAGCGCCTGCAGCCGTAGCCGGGCCAGCGCGGGCAGGTCGGCCAGCCACTTGCCCCCGGCCAGCGGCACAAAGCAGGCAGCGGCCTGGGGCTGCTGGGCGATGAAAAAAGCGGGTACTTCGGTCCCTACTTCAAATTTTTGCGGGCCAATGCACGGGCCTAGCCACGCTATCACTTCTGTAGCTACTGCTGCACGTACTACCTGCGCCAGAGCCATTATTTCTTTATAAGTAGATTCCAGCACGCCCTGCCCGTTCACACCCAGCAGGCCGCGCCAACCGGCGTGGGCGGCGGCCACCACGCTGCCATCGGTGGTGGCAAACAGTACGGGCAGGCAGTCGGCCACCATCACGGTGCAGGCCAGGCCGGGCTGCTGGGTCAGGCTGGCATCGGCCATCGCAGCTACGGCGGTGGGGGCCGTGACCTGCAACACGCCAGAACCATGCACTTGCTGCAAAAACACGGGCTGCGCGCCCAGTGCCTGGGCCAGAAGCAGCCGGTTGTGTTGCACCTGCGCAGGCGCGTCGCCCACGTGGTCACCCAGGTTCATGGCGTCAAACGGTGCCGCCGACACGCCACCGGCGCGGGTGGTGAACACGGCCCGCACGGTGGACGGTGCAGGCCAATCGGGAACGAGCCAATCGGCAGGCATTTGCATGTTCAAAACGGTGATGTGTCCGCTGCACCCACGGCCAGCGTGTCCACGGCGAACTGGCCGCGCTCGAACACCAGGCCCTTGCCGTCGCGGCTGCCAAACTGGTCGATCTGGCCGATCAAAATATCGTGGTCACCAGCCCTCACCTGTTGCTGTAGCGTGCAGTCAAACCAGGCCAGGGCCGACGCCAACTGCAGGCGCTGGCTGCCCAGCCGCACAAACTGGCCTGCGGCAAAGCGCTCTGGCTGCGTGCCGCGCGCAAAGGCCTGGGCGAGGTCTTTGTGCTCCACCCCCAGCACGCTGACGGTGTAGCCACCGCCGCGCACAAAGGCCTCATGGCTGGCGCTGCTGTGGCGGATGTTCCACAGCACCAGTGCCGGGTCCAGCGACACGGCGTTGAACGAGCTGCAGGTCATGCCCCAGTCTTGTCCGTTCCAGTAGGTGGTGACCAGGGTCACGCCGGTGGCAAAGGTGCCGAATGCGTCGCGTAGATTGCGGTTCATGTTGTCGCTCATGGCACCTCCACCCCAGCGGCCAGCGTGGCCAGCTCGAACCAGCTTTCGCGGTCTAGCGGTACTTTGAACGCGTCGCCCAGTGCCGCTATGCGGTTCATATTGTGCGTGCCCACTACCGGCACGATGCGCGCCGGGTGGGCCAGCAGCCAGGCCACGGCCACTGCGTCCAGCCCCACGCCGTGCTGGTCGGCATGGCGCTGCAAGGCCGGGCGCACCCGTTGCGCTGCAGCGCTGTCGCCAAACAAGGCCCCGCCGCCCAAGGGCGACCAGGCCATGACAGGCTGCTGGCGCTGCTGGTGGTAGGCCAGCTGGCCATTGGTGAACGGGCTTTGCGCCAGCAGGCTGAGTTCGATCTGGTTGACGGCCAGCCGGGTCTGCATGGCCGACTGCAGCAAATCGCAGTCCCAGGGTTGGAAGTTGGACACGCCCACCGAGCGCACTTTGCCACTGGCCACCAGCGCGTCCAGGCAGCGCCCGGTTTCAACGTGGTCCATAAACGGGTCGGGGCGGTGCAGCAACAAGAGGTCGATCCGGTCCACGCCGATGCGCTGCAAAGACGTGTCTACCGACGCACGGATGTGCGCTGCCGAGGTGTCGTAGTGCTTGACCCGCCGCGCCGGGTAAGCGGGCGACTGCAGCATGATCCCGCACTTGGTGATGGTCTGCAGCTGTTGCCTGAGCGCGGGTTCGGCCCGCAGCGCGTCGCCGAACAACTGTTCGCAGCGGTAGTCGCCGTAGATGTCGGCATGGTCAAAGGTGGTGATGCCTTGGTCCAGACAGGCGTGGATCTTGCGTAATGTGGCGGAGGGCGTGCTGTCGGCGCTATCGGCCAAACGCCACACGCCGTACACCAGGCGGCTGATATCCGAGCCCGTGGGCCCGAGCGAAATACTGTGCATCAACGAAGTTCTCCAAAGCCTTGCAGGACGGGTCCTGAACGTGTCAGTTTACCCGGCTGCAATTACGACTAAAGTACGCGTTTGTTCCCTCCTCCCCTCCTGATTACACCCATGCAGCTCGTCCCCCACGTCGTCATTTGCGAAGGCTGCGATGCGGTGTTCGCCAAAACCCCGTTGGGCCCTGGCGAAGTGGCGCGCTGCAGCCGCTGCGGCACCACGCTGGACCGCCACACCGGCAACGCGCAGCGGCACATCTTGCCACTGGTGGTGGCCGGGCTGGTGATGTTTGTGGTGGCCAATCTGTACCCCATCATCGCCATCACGCTGGGCGGCCAGTACAGCGAAACCACGTTGATCGGTGCGGTGCTGGCGCTGGGCCACGAGGGCATGGGCGAGGTGGCGCTGCTGGTGCTGGCCACCACGCTGCTGTTCCCCTTCATCCAACTGCTCATCTTGCTGTACCTGCTGCTGGCGTTGCAGCGCCAGCGCCGGGCCCCTGGCTTTGCCTGGCTGCTGCGGGCGCTGCAGTCGCTGCTGCCCTGGGGCATGGTGGAGGTATTTTTGCTGGGTATTCTGGTGGCCATCGTCAAACTGAGCAGCTCGGCCCAGGTCATCGTCGGCCCGGCGCTGGGGGCGTTTGTGGCGCTGACGGTACTGCTGACGGTGGTGCTGTCGTTCCAGCCGCACAACTTCTGGCGCATGGCGTTTACCTCCCCATTGGCCGACACATGAGCCAGCCGCCCACCGCCACATCGCTCGGCCTGTTGGCCTGCCACCACTGCGGTGCCGCCTGGCAGGACGCGTCCGTTGGCCAGGCCTGCGCCCGCTGCGGCACCACGCTGCACCGGCGCAAACCCGACAGCCTGAACCGCACCTGGGCCCTGCTGGTTGCGGCCTACCTGATGTACCTGCCCGCCAACCTGCTGCCGGTGATGGTGACCAGCAGCCTGATCAACACCCAGGTGGACACCATCCTCAGCGGCATCATCTACTTTTGGGTCACCGGGGCCTGGCATCTGGCGGTGATTGTGTTTGTGGCCAGTTTTTTGGTGCCGCTGTTCAAGCTGGGCGCGCTGACCACGCTGGTGGTGATGGCGCAGCGGCGCAGCCGGGCCCGCAAGCTGGAGCGCTCCCGGCTGTACCGGGTGGTCGAATTTATCGGCCGCTGGTCCATGCTGGACGTGTTTGTGGTGTCGCTGATGGCCGGGCTGGTGCGCATCGACGGCATTGCCGAGGTGTCCG
>CANFZJ010000349.1 GCA_947451445.1 Comamonadaceae bacterium | reverse complement strand
GGAGATTGCCAAGGCCGTGTCCTGGAATTCCGACGTGCTGATCATGGACGAGCCCACCTCGGCGCTCACCGAGACCGAGGTGGCCCACCTGTTTGCCATCATCCGCCGCCTGCGGGCCCAGGGCAAAGGCATCATCTACATCACCCACAAGATGAATGAGCTGTTCGAGATCGCCGACGAGTTTTCGGTGTTCCGTGACGGCCAGTACATCGCCACCCATTTGTCGTCTGAAGTCACACGCGACGACATCATCCGCATGATGGTGGGCCGCGAGATCACCCAGATGTTTCCCAAGCTGGAGGTGCCCATCGGCGAGGTGGTGTTGTCGGTCAAAGACCTGTGCGTGGACGGTATCTTTAAAAACGTCTCGTTCGACATCCGCGCCGGTGAAATCGTCGGCATGGCCGGGCTGGTCGGCTCGGGCCGCTCCAACGTGGCCGAGGCGCTGTTTGGCGTAGTGCCTGCCACTTCGGGCAGCATCTCCATCAAGGGCGAAACCGTGCAGATTCGCACGCCGCAGCAGGCGCTTGCCGCCGGTATGGCGTTTTTGACCGAAGACCGCAAGGAGACCGGTTGCTTTCTGGCCCTGAATATCCAGGAGAACATGGATTCGGCGGTGCTCAACCAGCGCTACGTGACCAAAGGCTTTGTGCAGGGTGAACAGCTCAACAAAGACTGCCTGGAAATGGCCCAGCGCCTGCGCGTGAAGACACCCAGCATGGACGAGGTGATCCAAAACCTGTCGGGTGGCAACCAGCAAAAGGTACTGGTGGGCCGCTGGCTGCTGACCAACCCGCGCATTTTGATTCTGGACGAGCCCACCCGGGGCATCGACGTGGGGGCCAAGGCCGAAATCCACCGCCTGGTGTCCGAACTGGCCGGCACCGGGGTGGCTATTTTGATGATTTCGTCCGAAATGCCCGAGGTGCTGGGCATGAGCGACCGCGTCGTGGTGATGCACGGCGGCCAGGTCACCGGCATTCTGGACCGCAAAGACGCCAACCAGGTTTCCGTCATGGACCTGGCTGCAAAGTAATTTAACTTTCATGGCATCGACGGTGAAGCCGACCCGAAGCATGAAAGTTGTCACACATTAAAAGGAAGAAGTTCATGAGTTCCCCCACCATCTCCCAGCCCGCGTCCGGCGGTGCCAAATCCAAAATGAAGTTGCCCGCAGAGTTCAGCATCCTGCTGGTGCTGCTGGGTATTTGCGTCTTTTTCGAGGCGCTGGGCTGGTACCTGAACGGCCAAAGCTTCATCTTCAACGCCGAGCGGCTGCAGGTCATCATCTTGCAGATGTCGGTCATCGGCATCATTGCGGTGGGTGTCAACATGGTCATCATCACCAGCGGGATTGATTTGTCGTCCGGCTCGGTGGTGGCGGCGTCTGCGGTGGTGGCAGCCAGTTTGGCCCAGGTGTCGGACTTTCCCCGTGCCGTGTTCCCCAGCTTGACGGACCTGAACCCCATCTGGCCCATCCTGGCCGGGGTGCTGGTGGGCGTGGTGGTGGGCTTGATCAACGGCTGGTTGATCGCCGCCACCGGTATCCCGCCGTTCATTGCCACGCTGGGCATGATGGTGGCGGCACGCGGTTTTGCCAAATGGTTCACCGGTGGCATGCCCGTCAGCATGCTGACGCCTGAATTCGCCTGGATCGGGGAGGGGGCCAACCCGGTGATCATCTTCCTGGTGATCGTGGCCATCGCCCACGTGGTGCTGCGCTACACCCGGTTTGGCAAGTTCACCTACGCGATCGGCGCCAACCGCCAGGCCGCCCGCGTGTCCGGTATCAACGTGAACCGGCACCTGGTCTGGATCTACTCCATCGCCGGGCTGCTCAGTGGCATTGCCGGTACCGTGACCGCCGCCCGCGCCATTTCCGGCCAGTCCGGCATGGGCGTGAGCTACGAGCTGGACGCGATTGCGGCGGTGGTCATTGGCGGCACTTCGCTGGTGGGGGGCTTGGGGCGGGTGACGGGCACCGTCATCGGCATTTTGATTCTGGGCGTGATGATGTCCGGCTTCACCTTCATCCGTATCGACGCGTATTACCAGGAGATGGTGAAGGGCGCGATCATCGTCGCTGCCGTGGTCGCTGACCAGTACCGCAACAAGAAACGCCGGACCTGAGCTTGAGGGCACTTCTAGAAATTCAATTATCGGGATGCAGAGTGAGGCGCCCGGAGCGCAGAACACCGGAGTGCGCTTCAGTGCATGAGGATTTCGAGCACCGCGCAACGAAGCTATGCGCCCGATAATTGGATTTATATGAGTGCCCTTTAGATAAAAAGAGCTGCCAGCGCATATTCCACCTGCGCTGGCAGCTCTTTTTTTGTGCGGGAGCAGCCTGCAGTTATTTGCTATTGTAAATATAGCTGCTACCGCTTATGGAATAAGCGCTGGCGGCTGTTTTAGTCTTTAGGTGGCAAAAGCCGTTGTACCAGTGGGTGCTGCACCTTTTTCTCGGTGCCGATGGCGTAGAAGCGCTCTTCTACGCCATCGCACGGGCCGATGCGCTGCACGCCGTAGCGGGTGCTGAGTTCGTCGTGCACCCAGTCGGCGGCGGCAAACACGCCCATGCCTTCGGCGCCAAAGGTGGTGAGCAGCGCGCTGTCTTCAAACTCGCCCACGGTGTGGGGTTTGACGCCCAGGCGCTCAAACCAGTGGTCCAGGCGCGGGCGCACGGCGGCGTGGGTGGTGGGCAGCAGCACGGGTACGCTGGCCAGCGACTGCGGAAAGTTGGTTTTTGCGGCGCCCACCAGCGCGGCCGGGGCGTACCAGGCCATGGGGGATACGCCCAGTGGGTGGCTGTACAGCTTCAGGTTGGGGTTGGGTGGGGCCGGTCGGTCGGCCAGTACGACGTCTAGCCGGTGCAGCGCCAGGTCGCCCAGCAGGTCGTCAAATTCATCCTCGTGGCACAGCAGCCGCAGCCGGGGTTCGGCCATCACTGGCTGCAGCAGGCGGCGCACTGCCAGCTTGGGCAGGCCTTCAGAAATGCCCACCGCCAGCCGTACCGACGGGGCGCTCACCGCGTCGCGCACAGTGGCCGGTAGCTGTTCGCCCAGCTGGAATATCAAGTCGGCCTGGCGCATGGCGGCCAGCCCGGCTTCGGTTAGCTCCAGCCCGCGCCCCACGGGTTTGAGCAGGGTGACGCCCAGTGAGCGCTCCAGTTCACGCACCTGGGCGCTGACGGTTTGCACCGCCATGCCCAGCCGGTCGGCGGCGCGGGCCATGCCGCCCTCGTGGGCCACCACCCAGAAGTAATGCAGGTGGCGGTAGCTGAAGGCTTGGTCCATAGTCAGTTTTTGGCGGATGTTAGTGGCCCCATTCTCTGTTTTTTCGGTATGAACCCTGGGCCATGGGGGCATTGGCGCGGGGATAGACTACCGGGTACTTTGGAGTTTTTATGTCCCTTTCTGAACAGCAGGTGCTGGACGCCATCAAAAGCGTGCTGGACCCCCACACCGGCGTCGATTTTGTCACCAGCAAATCCATCCGCAACCTGACCATCGCCCACGGCGCGGTGGCGTTTGGGGTGGAGCTGGGCTACCCCGCCCAAAGCCAGCATGCGGCGTTGCAGGCTGCGCTGGTGGCTGCCGTACAGGCCGTGGCGGGCGTGGCCAGCGTGCAGGCCAGCATCAGCACCAGGATCGCAGCCCACGCGGTGCAGCGCGGTATCCAGCTGCTGCCGGGGGTGAAGAACATCGTGGCCGTGGCCTCGGGCAAGGGCGGCGTGGGCAAGAGCACCACCGCGGTCAACCTGGCCCTGGCGCTGGCGGCCGAGGGCGCGCGCGTAGGCCTGCTGGACGCCGACATTTACGGCCCCAGCCTGCCGATGATGCTGGGCATTGCGGGCAAGCCCGAGAGCCT
>CANFZJ010000348.1 GCA_947451445.1 Comamonadaceae bacterium | reverse complement strand
GTGATGGAGGTGAAAAACCTGTCGCACCCCACCGAGTTCAACAACTTGTCTTTCACCCTGCGGCGTGGCGAGATTCTGGGCTTTTACGGCCTGGTGGGCTCGGGGCGCAGCGAGGCCATGCTGGCGCTGATGGGGCTGAACCCCGACGCCACGGGTGCATTTACGGTAGAGGGCAAGCCACTGCAGCCGCGCCGTCCGGCCGACTCCATTGCCGCAGGCCTGGCCTACGTGCCCGAAGAGCGCCAGCGCCAAGGCGGCATTTTGGGCTTTTCGGTGCTGCACAACATCAGCCTGGCAGGCCTGGCGCAGTTTGCGCGCGGCCCCTGGCTGTCGCATGCCAAAGAGTCGGCACTGTGCACCAGCATGGTGGCCCGTTTGCGCATCAAAACCAGTTCGCACGACCTGCCGTTGTCGGGCCTGTCGGGCGGCAACCAGCAAAAGGTGGTGATCGCCAAGTGGCTGGGGCTGAACCCGCGCATCGTGATACTGGACGAACCCACCAAAGGCATCGACGTGGGAGCCAAGCAGGCCGTGTACCAGCTGATCGCCGAGATGGTGGAGCAAGGCCTGGCGGTGATTCTGGTGTCCAGCGAGCTGCCCGAGGTGATGCACCTGGCGCACCGGGTGGTAGTAATGCGCCGGGGCCTGCAGGTGGCCGAATTTGCGCGCGGCACGGTAGATGCCGAGGCCATTGTGGCGGCGGCATCGGGGCTGAAATTGCAAAAAGAAAAACAGCCAACCATTCAAGAGGCATTGGCAGCATGAAACAACTCTTCCAAGCCCGGCGCGAATGGCTGCTGCTGGCCATCATTGGGGCGATTGCCCTGGCGGTAGCGGCCCGTGCGCCGGTTTTCTTAAGCTGGCGCAACGGCATGGACATTGCCAACGACTCGGCGATTCTGGCGATTCTGGTGATGGGGCAAATGGGCGTGCTGCTCACCCGGGGTATTGACCTGTCGGTAGCCTCCAACCTGGCCCTGACCGGCATGGTCTGCGCGCTGGTGGGCCGGGCCATGCCAGGCATGCCGATTGGCGTGCTGATACTGCTGGCGCTGGCCATCGGCGCCCTGCTGGGCAGCTTGAACGGCTGGCTCATCACCCGGTTTGACCTGCCGCCGATTGTGGTCACGCTGGGCACGCTGTCGGCGTTTCGCGGGGCGATATTTGTGGCCAGCAAAGGGGCCTGGATTTCTGACCACCAGATCCACACCGCCATCAAGGGCCTGCCCCGTGCGCAGTGGCTGGGCTTGCCCGCGCTGGTGTGGTTTGCGCTGCTGGTACTGGCGCTGGCCGCCGTGTTCTTTAAGTTACGCCGCGAAGGCCGCGAGCTGTATGCACTGGGCGGCGACCCGCATGCGGCGCAGTACGTGGGCATTCCGGTGAAGTCGCGGCTGATGCTGGTCTACACCCTGTCGGGCATGCTGGCCGGTTTGTCGGGGCTGCTGTGGGTGGGGCGCTATTCGGTGGCCTATACCGAGCTGGCCGCTGGGTATGAGCTGACGGTGATCGCCGCCTGCCTGATTGGCGGGGTGAGCATTGGCGGCGGCGTGGGCAGTATGCTGGGCGCGGCGCTGGGCGTGCTGTTCATCGGGGTGGTGAACGCGGCCTTGCCGGTGATCCAGGTGTCGCCGTTTTGGCAGCAGGCGATTGCGGGGGCGGTGATTTTGGTATCTGTCACGCTGAATGCGCGGGCCGAGCACCGGGGTGGGCGTTTGATTTTGGAACGAACGGGGTTGAAGGGAGCTGCAGCATGAAAGCCTGGAACACCTGGGAGCGCGTCTTGGTCGGCCTGCTGGCCTTGCTGGTGGTGGTGTTTGGCATCACCCAGCCGGGCTTTCTGTCGCCCTACGCCATGGCCGACAGCACCTTCAACTTCAGCGAAAAAGGCATTCTGGCGCTGGCCCTGGCGCTGCTGATCGTGACCGGGGAGATTGACTTGTCGATTGCAGCCATCCTGGCGCTGTGCTCACTGGCCATGGGGTTTGCCATGCGTGCCGGGGCCGGGCCTATGCTGATGTGCGTGGCGGCAGTGGCCACCGGCGGACTGGCAGGCCTATTGAACGGCTGGCTGGTCACGCACTACCGGCTGCCGTCCATTGTGGTGACCATTGGCACGCTGTCGCTGTACCGGGGCCTGGCCATGGTGGCCCTGGGCGACCAGGCGATGTCGGGCTACCCAGAGGTGTTCTCGGTGCTGGGCAATGGCTACCTGGGCGACCTGGTGGGACTGCCCTGGCTGATCGTGCCGATTGAATTTGCCATCCTGTTGCTGTGCGCGGTGGCGGTGGGCGTGGTGTTGCACCGCACGGTGCTGGGCCGCCGCCTGTACGCCATTGGGGCCAACCCGGTGGCCTCGCGTTTCTCGGGGATCGCGGTAGACCGCTACCGGCTGTGCCTGTTTGTGTTTGCGGGCCTAATGGCCGCGCTGGCCGC
Organism: Comamonadaceae bacterium; assembly: GCA_947451445.1. GTDB lineage: Bacteria > Pseudomonadota > Gammaproteobacteria > Burkholderiales > Burkholderiaceae_C > Rhodoferax_B. Next base: position 1,439 of record CANFZJ010000348.1, on the reverse strand, counting down.
CATCTTGCTGACGGGGCGCATCGGCAGCACCCGCCCCAACATCGCCATGGGCTGGGAGCTGGATGCCATCACCATGGTGATCCTGGGCGGCGTGGCCATCGAGGGTGGGCGCGGCAGCATCGTGGGCACCATGCTGGCCGTGCTGCTGCTGGGCCTGTTCACGTTTGCGCTGGGCATGGCCAATGTGTCGGGCATCGTGATGTCGATGGTCGTCGGCGGGCTGCTGATCGTGTCCATGGTGCTGCCCAAGTTGAAGCTGCGCAGGCGGCTGCTCCCCGCGAAAGTCTGAGATGGAAAAAATCGCCTTCCGCATGTTCCTGCACCCCGGCTGCGTGGCCGAATACAAGCAGCGCCACGACGCCATCTGGCCCGAGCTGGTGGCCCTGCTGAAGACCGCGGGGGTCAGCGACTACAGCATCTACCTGGACGAAGCCAACCTGGTGCTGTTCGCCGTGCTGCGCCGTACGTCTGACCACCGCATGGACGCCCTGCCCCAGCACCCGGTGATGCAGCGCTGGTGGGCCCACATGGATGACATCATGCGCACCCACCCCGACGGCTCGCCGGTGGTAGAGCCGCTGCCCTGCATGTTCCACATGGAATAAGCATGTTGGATGTAACCCTGGTTATCGACATTGGCAAAAGCCACGCCAAGCTGCTGTTTGTGGACGCCTGCGGCACGGTGCTGGCCCAGCATGGCCGCGCCAACCGCAGCGTGCCCGCCCCCCTGGGCTACCCCGCGCTGGACCTGGGCGGCCTGACCGACTGGCTGCACAGCGCACTGGCTGCGTCGCCGTTCACCGCCCGCTGCGGCCACGCCATTGCCAGCACGCACGGTGCGGCCATCGTGGCCTTGGACGACGATGGTGTGGCTTGGGCCCCGCTGGACTACGAGTTTGACGGCGTGCAGGCCACCGACATCGGCAGCGTGGATACCTTCGCCGACACCTTCAGCCCCGAGCTGCCCGCCGGGCTGAACGCCGCCCGCCAACTGGCCTGGCTGCAAGACACCCACCCCGCCACCTTCGCCCGTACCCGCCAGCTGCTGCCCTACGCCCAGTACTGGGCCTGGTGGCTGAGTGGCGTAGCGGCCAGCGAGGTGTCGTCGCTGGGCTGCCACACCCATTTGTGGCGGCCCGGCAGCGCCAGCTTCAGCCAGTTGGCCACAAACCGGGGCTGGGCCGCGCTGTTCGCCCCACTGCGCCAAGCCCACGAGGTGCTAGGCACAGCGCGCGCCGCTACCGGCCTGCCTGCCGCCTGCCAAGTCCACGTCGGCGTGCACGACAGCAATGCCTGCCTGGCCCGCTACCTGGGCAATGCAGGTGAATTGACCGTCGTATCGTCCGGCACCTGGACGGTGCTGATGGCCCCCAACGCGCCCACTGTGGCCCTGCGTGCCGAGCGCGACATGCTGTGCAACGTCAACGTGCTGGGCCAGG
>CANFZJ010000347.1 GCA_947451445.1 Comamonadaceae bacterium | reverse complement strand
TCAGGCGCTCTTTTTTTGATAGCGGGTGGTTGGCCGGGAAGACAATGACGTGCTGCCATTCATAACAGGGCAGGGTGACCAGCTCGGCGTAGTTGGACAGGGATTCGGTGGCGATGCCGATTTCGGCCACTTCGTCGATCAGCATGCGGGCCACCTGGTCGGGCGCGCCCTGGTGCAGGCTCACATTCACCTTGGGGTAGGCCTCGCGCAGCTTGGCCACTGGCACGGGCAGCACGTAGCGGGCCTGGGTGTGGGTGGTGGCGATGGACAGGGTGCCGCTGTCTTGCGCGCTGAACTGTTCGCCAATGCGCTTGAGGTTGCCCACCTCGCGCATGATGACCTCGATGCTGCTGAGTACGTGCTGGCCGGGTTCTGTGATGCGTTTCAGACGCTTGCCGTGGCGGGCAAAAATCTCCACGCCCAGCTCTTCTTCCAGCTCGATGATGGCTTTGGACACGCCGGGTTGCGAGGTGTGCAGTGCCTTGGCGGCTTCGGTCAGGTTGAGGCCGCGCCGGGCGGCTTCCTGGACAAAACGAAATTGGTGTAGGTTCATAACAAATCTCAGTGTATTTTGAGATTCATTATGCCTTGGGTGTCTATTGAGGCGTTGCGTGGGGTGCCAGGGCAATCCGTGCCAGCAGCGCCACCAGTTCCGGGTTTTCGCCCACGGCGGCCTGCAGATGTACCGGCACGCCAGGGTGTTGCTGGCGCAGCGTGTCCATCAGCAGCGGCAGGTCGTCGCGCACATGGCGGCCTACGCCCAAGAACATGGGGACGACCGTGAGCTGTTCCGCGCCCTGGGCCACCAATTGCGCGGCGGCAGTGGGCAGGTCGGGTTCGGTCAGCTCCAGGTAGGCGCAGACCACCTGTGCCTGCGGGTCGTTGGTGGCTGCCTCGGCGGCGACCGCTTCCATCGGTAAGCGCCACAAGGGGTCGCGCGAGCCGTGGGCGAACAAAATAATGCCGCGTGAATGCATGGTGGTGTGCCTATCGTCGTAGCACCAGCCAGCTGAAAGCGGCCAGTGACAAAAGTGAATAAATCATGCCTGGTGCGGCGGCCGTCAGCCAGGGTTGCCAGTTTTGCAGGTTGCCGATGTAGCCAAACACGTTGTTCAGCAAAAAGAAGCTGATGCCCGCCATTACGCCGCCAAACACATAGGTGGTGATGCCGCCTGAGCGAAAGTGCAGGTAGGCAAACGGCAGGGCCAGCACCACCATCACCAGGCAACTCAGCGGGTAAAACACCTTGCGCCAGAACTCGATCTCGTAGCGCTGGGCCGACTGGCCGTTGGCGTTCAGATGGCGTATGTACTGGAACAGGTCGATGGTGCCCATGCGGTCGGGTTTGAGCAGGGCGGTGGACACCATTTCGGTGCTGATCTCGGTGGGCCAGCGGTAGTGGTCCAGGCGGGCCCGCTGTACGCTGGCCGAGTTGGCCTCCTGGGTGCGAAAGTCGCTGCGCTCCACGCCCTCCAGGGACCAGGCCCCGCCCTCGGCAATGGTGCCAGTGTTGGCGTGCAACAGCGACACCAGCAGGCCATTGCCGTCAAATTCAAAAATGCGGATGCCCTGCATCTGGCCGGTGCCCTGGAGTGCGCTGACGTTGGCGGCAAAAGAGTGGTCGCCTTGTTTTTCTTTCAGCCAGGCACCGGTTTGGCCGACGGTGATGTTGCCCTGAAAGCTCGCCTTGATCAGCTGGGCTGCGCGGTCTGCAGCCGGGGCCACATAGTCGCCCAGGCTGAAGGTCAAGACCACAAAGGCCGCACCCAGTGTCAGCAGGGTGCGCAAGGCCCGCCACGGGCCCAGACCGCTGGTGCGCAGAATGGTGTATTCCGAGCTTTGCGCCAGCCGTGCCATCACAAAAATGGTGCCGATCAGCACGGTGATGGGCAGCAGTTCGTACAAGTGGCTGGGCACCATCAGCCCGACCACCAGCAAGGCGTGGCGCAGTTGGTAGCCGTCGGCTCCGCGCTGCCCCACCCAGCGCAGCTCGTCCACAAAGTCAAAAAAGAAAAACAGGGCCAAAAACCCCAGGGTGACGAAGGCCACGGCCCACAGAATCTCTTTGTACAGAAGCTGGCGGATGGTTTTCATGCGCAGGCTCCTTGCGTGCCGCGTTGGGTGGCTTTCGGCAGCAGATTGCGCCAGGACCACTGGTTATGGCGCGCCAGCAGCCAGCCCATGGCCATGGCAAACACGCCACCGTGCAAGGCCAGCATATAGCGCACAAACTGCGCTGCGCCATTGGCGATCCAGCTTTGCCCCAGGTTCAGAAAGTTGTAATAGACCACGAACGCGAACAGTGCAAACACCATGTTGCCGCTGCGCCCGGAGCGCGGGTTGCCACCGGCTACGGCCAGCGCAATCACCACAAAGTTCAGTGCGGCCAGCGCCAGGCCGAGCCGCCAGGACAGCTCGCCCAGGTTCATCGGCGTGGGGTCCAGCAGCAAGTCCAGGCTGGAGCGGGCCCGTGACGGCGCGGCGTCGGTGTTGGTCAACGCGTTTGCACCGACCCGGGTGGCGTATTCCTTGAACTGGCTGACACGCAGGTCGGGCTGGCCTAGGGTGGACTCCAGCCGCTGGCCGTTGCTCAATATCAAAAATCGACGCTCGCCCACGTCGTCAATCTTGGCGCTGCGGGCGGAAGTGACGGTTTCTTTACCGTTGTCTTGCGAGGAGATGAAAACATTTTTACCCGTGCGTTTGTCGGGTGAGTCTTTGTCGATGAAGAAAACCCGGCTGCCGTTGGCCGATTCCTGGAACTGGCCCGGCGCAATGCGTTCCAGGTCGCCGCGCTGCTCGTAGCGGTCCTTCATATCCTGTATCTGTTGGTTGGACCAGGGCCACACGACCAACGCCAGCGCGGCAGTGGCTAACAAAATCGGCCAAGCAAAACGCAGCAGCGGGCGCAGCATGCCGGTCAAGCCGGTGCCGCTGGCAAACCAGATCACCATTTCGCTGTCGCTGTACATGCGCGACAGGGTGCTGACCGTGGCGACAAACAGGCTCAAGGTCAGAATCGTGGGCAGATAACCCAGTACGGTGTAACCCAGCACCATCATGATTTCAGACGGGTTGACCGAGCCCTTGGCCGCCTGGCCCAGCGTGCGGATCAGCATCATGGTCATCACGATGGTGACCAGCGCCACCAGCGTGGCCCCAAAGCCGCGTGCCAGCTCTTTGCGAATGGAAGAATGGAATAACATCGTTGGCTATAAGTCACTGGCCGCAGCCATGAAAATGTGTGCGGCCCAACCGGGTAAATATTTAAACATGAACTTTGAACTGAAACCGCTGGATCTGGCCGCTTGTGCCGCCGAGAAATGCGATGCCCTGATTGTGTTGGTGTCTGAAGCCTTCACGCCTGGCAAGGATGCATTGTCTCAGCTGATTGCCCAGGCCCGCAAAAGTGGCGACCTGGACACCAAACCCGGCAAATTGCTGCACATGTACCGCAGCAGTGCCGCCACTGCCACCCGCCTGGTGCTAGTGGGCGCGGGCGATGGTTCGGTGCGCCAGCAGCGCCAGGCGCTGGCGGCGGCGATGGGGGCCGTCAAGCATCCGTCGGTGCACAAGCTGCTGGTCAGCTTTGCCGGTGCCCACGCCCAGGCCGCCGTGCGCACCCTGGTGCAGGTAGTGGCCGAGAGCACCTACGTCTACACCACCACCAAGTCCAAACCCGAGGGCCGTGCCTTGGCGCAGGTGTGGTTCTGTGCGCCGGACGCCGCTGCCGCCAAGGCCGAGCTGGCGCTGGGCATGGCCACGGTGGCCGGTGTGGAGTTGGCTAAAGAATGGGCCAATCGGCCTGCCAACCACGCCACGCCCACCATGCTCGGGTTGGCCGCCAAGGCCTTGGCCCGCTTCCCTAAACTGACCT
>CANFZJ010000346.1 GCA_947451445.1 Comamonadaceae bacterium | reverse complement strand
GTCCGTTTTTGAAAACTCTGTGCCAACCACTGGACGGCGGCAATCAGCCCTTGGTCCAGGATGGGTGGGCGCAGATTCATCATGATGCGCTGGCTGGCCCCCAGCGCGTGCTGCAGCATTTCCAGTGCCGAGCCCAGGTGTGCGGCCGACGGGACATCTTTGTGGTGCCGTGCCAGCCATGCCAGGTCCAGCTTTACTGCCGCCAGTGATCCTCCGATATCGTCGTGCACTTCCCTGGCAATGGCCGCGCGCTCTTGCTCAATCGAGCTTTGCAGGTGTTCGGCCAACTCGGCCAGGCGGCGCTCTGACGCAGCCAGTTCGGCATCTGCGCGCTCTTTGGCGCGGCGAACTTCGCGTACTTCAATGGCGCGGGCGATGACGTGCGCCAATTTGTTAATGTCGTCTTTCAGCAGGTAGTCGCTAAACCCTAGTCGCATGGCGTCTACTGCAGCGGCCTCACCAATGGCCCCGGACAGCAATACGAATGGCGGAGGTTGCGCCTGTTGGTTCAATGTGTTCCATGCATCTATGGCGGTAAACCCTGAGAGCCGGTAATCCGCCAAAATCAAGTCAAAGTGTGTGCTGTGAGTAAGTTGCTCAAACAATGCCAGAGTCTCTACTTGGCGTACGACACAGGTTAATCCCTGTTTGCGTAATGCCCGTAGGACGATATGGTGGTCAATGACCGAGTCTTCCAGGTGCAAGATATGGATGGTCGGTGCTTCAGGCATGGAGATCATTGTGGCGTCATTTTTTGAATCCATGAGCCACATAGAAACCCAGGGTGCACGCGGATAGGGCGAAAACGAGGTGGCTACACGAATCAATTTGCAGATTTTACGTAACAGAATGTGAAATGGAATTAACATCCGCTTTAAGCAATGCCATATATTTTTGGAGCGTTTCTGCCGTAACGGAGAACACATGCAAACAGAGTCTTCCATATCGACGGAGCCGGTAGTTCAGTTGCCGGTCATGCTGGTGGCGGAAGTACAGGACTCCCTGATGGTTGTCATGCACGATTTGAGCCGACTTGAGAGCTTACTCAGCCACACCATGGACAACCTCATGGCGCGTTTTAACAGCGTTAACCGCGGTTTGGATGCGGTGTCGTTGGCGCCCGATCTGCTTGCAATGGACGAAGTGCGCAGCAGTTTGCGGGCAGCCGTAACCGAGCTGCAGTTCCAGGATATGGCGTCGCAGTTAATTGTGCATACCACTTTGATGTTGCAAGGTTGTGCGTTTCGTTTGGCGTCCGAAAGCATGGGACAGGAAGAGGGTGAAGAGGCGGCGTCTTCCGGCACCATGGTGCCAGACCGCCCTAACCCTGTGACCCAGAGCGAGATGGATGCTGGGTCTATTGAGCTATTTTGAATTGTCCATTCATGCGGGTTGGTGTGCAATCCATTCTTTAGTTGGAGTTTTTCATGCATTCGATTCTTGCCGTTGACGACTCACCCTCTATGCGAAAGATGGTGGCCTTTACGTTGACCGGAGCGGGCTACCAAGTGATCGAGGCGGTTGATGGGCAGGATGCTTTTGAAAAAGCGCAGTCGCATTCCATTGATCTGGTGCTGGCAGACCAAAATATGCCGCGCTTGGACGGCATTGGATTGACGCGGCTGCTACGCGAGCACCCCAAGTTCAAGACAATCCCGATCCTTATTTTGACGACCGAGTCCAGCGACCAGATGAAGCAAGCTGGGCGTAGCGCGGGTGCGACAGGTTGGCTGGTCAAGCCATTTGATCCCGCGCGTTTGATTGAAGTGATCCAAAAAGTTATTCGCTGAACCCGACGCGGTCGGAACTACGTAAACAGGAGACCGTATGGCAGAAATGCACCAAGAAAGTTCGAGTTCAGGCGCTGACTTTGACCTCACCCAGTTCTACCAAATATTTTTTGAAGAGGCGGGTGAGAACTTGGACCAGATGGAGCAAATGCTGCTCAATCTGGACCTTGCCAACACCGATGACGAAGAACTCAACGGCATATTTCGTTGTGCACACTCCATCAAAGGCGGGGCGGCCACATTTGGGTTCGCGGATGTTGCAGAGCTCACCCACCAGATGGAGTCCCTGCTGGACCGCTTGCGTCGCCATGAGCTGAAGCTAATCCCCCCGATGGTGGACGCATTGCTGGAGTCGGCCGATGCTTCGCGCAGCCTATTGGCACGCCACCAAAACGGAGGTGAGGGCACAGCGGTTTCTACCTCCGCCTTGGTTAAGCGCATCAGCCAGTTGGCTGCAGGAGAAACTCCGGTCGCGGTAGCCGCACCGCCACCGGTCGTCTCTGCCATGCCCGCCCCCAGCCCGAGAGCTGGTGGTGTGCGTTCTTTGCTGATCCATATTGGCCCTCTGGAAAAGCCTGAACATGCGGATGCTGTGCAAGAGCTGTTTCGAGATATCCCGGGCCTAGGCACTGTGACCAGCCTGCCGAGTGCGAGTCCGGACACGCGTATTTTTGCCGTTGAAACGACTTCGTCCAATGATGATTTACTGGACTTGTTTGTCTTTCACGTCGCCAAAGAAATAGTGTTGATTACGGACCAGGATGCTGTTGTACCTGTGGCTGCCCCTGCCCCTGCCCCGGTGGTTGCTGCACCTGCTATACCCGCAGTGGAAGAAGATTTTGGATTTTTCGCGGGGTCTCCTGGCTATCCGTCGGAGGCTGTTGCGGTACCTGCGGATGTCGCAGCCAAGGCCGCTAAGACGGATGCCAAGGCGGAGTCCAAAGCTGCGGCCCAAACCCCATTGGAAGCTACCACGATACGGGTGGACATCAAAAAGGTGGACCAGCTGATCAATCTGGTCGGTGAATTGGTGATTACCCAGGCTATGCTGGCCCAGAACAGCCAAGGCCTGGATCCAGCCATGCACCAGCAACTGTTTGCGGGCTTGGCCGACCTGGACCGCAATACCCGTGACTTGCAAGAGTCGGTGATGTCGATCCGCATGATTCCCATGTCCATTGTGTTCAGCCGGTTCCCGCGCATGTTGCGCGACTTGGCCAATCGCTTGAACAAAAAGGTGGACTTTGTGACCCAGGGCGAGGCTACCGAGCTGGACAAGGGGCTGGTGGAGAAGATCACCGACCCGTTGACCCACTTGGTCCGCAACAGCTGCGACCACGGTATTGAAATGCCCGAGGACCGGCTTAATGCTGGCAAGTCGGCCAACGGCACCATCACCTTGTCGGCAGCCCACCAGGGCGGCTCTATCGTGATTGAAGTTCGTGACGATGGCAAAGGACTATCGCGTGAAAAGATTCTGTCCAAAGCCCGTGAACGCGGGCTGGATGTCAGCGACAGCATGACGGATGCCGAGGTTTGGCAGCTGATTTTTGCCCCCGGCTTCTCTACCGCAGATGTGGTGACAGATGTGTCGGGTCGGGGCGTAGGCATGGACGTGGTCAAGCGCAATATTGCGTCGCTAAATGGCACGGTGGACATTGAGTCTAGCGAGGGCTATGGCATGAAGGTGTCTGTCCGTTTGCCGCTGACATTGGCCATCATGGACGGCATGTCGGTCAGCGTCGGCGATGAGGTCTACATCCTACCCCTGTCGTCAGTGGTCGAGTCCTTCCAGGTGAATGATGAGGCGGTCAGTACGGTGGCCCAGGGCTCGCAGCTGGTCAAAGTGCGCGAAGAGTACATGCCCGTGATCGAGCTGGAAAAAATCTTCCAGGTTCCCATGTTGGGTTCAGACAAAACCAACAACATCATGGTGGTGGTTGAGTCCGAAGGCAGCCGCGTCGCCTTGTTGGTCAACGAACTGCTGGGTCAGCACCAAGTGGTGGTGAAAAACCTGGAATCCAATTACCGAAAAGTGTCCAATGTCTCGGGTGCCACCATCATGGGCGATGGCAAAGTGGCGTTGATTCTGGAC